>NZ_JAOCFV010000054.1:0-29385 GCF_029842145.1 Stenotrophomonas sp. GD03794 | reverse complement strand
GCCGCGCAAGGCCGTGCTCTGGTAGACGCCAACCTTGGTTGGCGCTTCCGGGAAAATCGCCAACCAAGGTTGGCAACTACAGACGAGCCGCCGGGCGTGGCCCGGCGTTTCCATTTCCCTACCAGCCACCGCCCAGCGCGCGGTACAGCTCCACCCGCGCGATCGCAGCCGTGGCCTGGCTGTTGGCCAGCGCGGCCTGGTTGTCCAGCGCGATGCGCTGGGTGGTCAGCACATCCAGCATGTCGACCACGCCGGCCTGGTACTGCCGGCGCGCCGCGCCCAGTGCGCTCTCGCTCTCGTCCACCGCCACATGCAGCTGCACCGTGCGCTGCTGCTCGGCGGCATAGCCATCGATGGCGTCGTCCACTTCATGCCAGGCCTGCAGCACGGTACGGCGGAACTGCAGCGCCGACTGTTGCTGCTGCAGCCTGCTCAGCGCCAGGTTGGCCTTCAGCCGCCCGCCCTGGAAGATCGGCACGCTGATCGACGGCCCGATGCTGAAGCGGTGCGCGTTCCAGCCATCCAGATCATCCAGCTGCTTGGCCTGGAAACCAGCGTCGCCATTCAAGGTGATGCGCGGCAGGAAACTGGCCTTGGCCACGCCGATGCCGGCGGTTGCCGCATGCAGTGCCGCTTCGGCACGACGGATGTCCGGGCGACGCTCGGCCAGTTCACTGGGCAGCCCCACCGCCACCGCCGGCAACGCCGGCCAGTCACGGCGTGCATCCTGCAGCTGCGCGTCCAGCGCCTGCGGCGGCTGCGCCAGCAGGAACGCCAGCGCATTGCGCAGCTGCGATTCACGATGCCGCAGCGGCGCGATGCGGGCCTGCAGCGATGCCACCTGCGCGGACGCGCTGGACACCTGCAGCGTGCTGGCCACGCCCTGCTGCTGGCGTGCCTCGGTCAGGCGCTTCATGTCGAGGGCGATGCTGAGGTTGTCCTCGGTGATCGCCAGCAGCTGCCGCGTCGCGCGCAGCTGCAGGTAATCACGCGCGGTTTCCGCCAGCAGCGCGATGCGCACCGCGTGTGCATCCTCCTCCGCCATCTGCACGCGTGCGTCGGCCGCTTCCACCTGGCGGCGCACACGCCCCCACAGGTCCAGTTCCCAGCTCAGGCCGATGCCGGCCTGGAACAGCCCGTAGTCATCACGGCCGCCGTTGCCGGACGGATCATTCAGGCCCACCTCGCTGTTGCGTGCACGCACGCCACTGGCGCTCGCGCTGACGCTGGGCAGGCGATCGGCGGCGGTGACGCCACGTGCGGCGCGGCTCTGCTGCACGCGGTTGGCCGCCAGCTGCAGGTCCAGGTTGGCCGCGAGCACCTGGCCGGCAAGCTGCCCCAGCAGTGGATCGTCGAAGCCGGCCCACCAGGCCGCGTCCTGGTCGATGGCGTTGCCAGCGACCGCCTCACCCTGCCAGTGGCTGGGCAGTTCCGCCTGCGGGCGTACGAAGTCCGGACCCATCGTGCAGGCAGCCAGGGCCGTGCACAGGGTGGCCGCAACGAAGGTGCGGAACACGGTGGCTGCGCTCATGCACCCTCCCCGCTCTTGTGGCCCGGACTGTGCTGCACGCTCTGCGCGCGGGCGCGGCTGCCCAGGTCAACACTGGCTTCCACCGACATGCCGGCACGCAGCTGGTCCAGCAGTGGCTGGCCGGGTTCCAGCACGATCTTGACCGGAATGCGCTGCACCACCTTGGTGAAGTTGCCGGTGGCGTTTTCCGGTGCGACGGCGGCGAAGGTGACGCCGGTGGCCGGTGCGATGCTGTCGATGTGCCCGCGCAGTGGCTTGCCCGGGAACACGTCCACCTTCAGCTCGACATGCTGGCCGGCCTGCATGCGGGTCATCTGCGTTTCCTGGAAGTTGGCGACCACGAAGGCGCGCTTCAGCGGTACCACCGCAGCCACCGGCGTACCCGGGGTCAGGTAGGCGCCCACGCGCACAGCGCGGCGGCCGACCATGCCGTCGATCGGCGCGCGCAGCACGGTGTGCGACAGGTCCAGTTCGGCACGCGCCTGCGCCGCTTCTGCACGCTGTACCGCCGCCTGTGCGGCCTGCACGCCAGCGTTGAGGATATCGGTGCGCTGGCGTGCGGTCGACAGCGCGGCCTGGCCCTGCTGCAGATGCGCACTGGCCACGGCCTGCTTCGACTGCGCCTGCTGTGCGTTCTGCACGGTGCCGGCGCCATCACGGGCCAGTTCGCGGTAACGCTGCTGGTCGGCGCTGGCCAGGGTCAGTTCGGAACGGCTGACATCGACACTGGCCCTGGCCTGTTCGATCAGCGAGTCCTGCTGGGCCAGTGCGGCCTGCGCGTTGGCCAGCTGTGCACGGGCGTTGGCGAGGTCGGCACGGGCCGCCTGCAGGGCCACCTGGTAGTCGCGGTCGTCGATGCGGGCAAGCACGTCGCCGGCCTTCACCGACTGGTTGTCCTCTACTTCCACGGCACTGACAAAGCCGGGAATCTTCGGCGCAACCAGCGTGTAGTCGGCAACGACATAGGCATTGTTGGTGGTCTGGTGACCGCCGTCGCGCAGCAGCAGCCAGGCACCGATGGCCAGCGCCAGCACGCCCAGGCCCAGGCCGGTATTGAGAGTGGTTCGATTGATCGTCATGAGGGGGTTCCTGCGAAAGGTTCAGGCCACGGCACGTGGCGGATGGATGCGGGTGGGCATCCAGGCAATGAGGGGAATGAAGGCCAGCGCCACCAGCGCGACCACCCAGTACAGGTCGGCCGAGGTCAGCGCCTGCACCTGTGCATGCAGGCGCGCACCCAGCTGCGGGCCCTCGGCCAGCCACGGCTGCTCGCCAAGGCGGTCGACCAGCACGGTGGAATGGAAATGACGGCGGCCCTGGGCGACGGCATCCAGCACGCCGCTGGCGAGCACGGCAGCAAAGCCCTTGACCGTGTTGAACCACGCCGAGGCGAACGGACCGTCCTGCGGTGCCAGCCCGCCAGTGGCCAGCATCAGCAGCGGCAACACCGCCATCGGCTGGGCGAATACCTGCAGCAGCTGTACCCACAGGAAGTTGTCGCGGATCCAGGCCACCTCCAGATGCGAGCCCAGCCAGCAGGCCAGCGCCAGCATCGCCAGGCCGGTGGCCTGCACCCAGCGGCAATCCACTGCGCGGATGTTCAACAACGCCGCCACCAACGGCAGTGCGATCACCTGTGGCAGCGCCACCCACAGCAGCATCGGTGCGGTCTGCAATGGCCGGTAGCCCTGCACGCTGGCCAGGAATCCGGAGGGAATCGAGATCACCGCCAGCAGCACGAACAGCACGCCGCCCAGCGTCACCAGCGAGTAGCTGAGGTTGCGGTTGGCCAGCAGCTGCAGCTTGAAGAACGGCAGCGGGTGGAACCATTCATTGATCATGAACAGCACCATCAGGCCGGCGCCGCCACCGATCATCAGGGTGATCATCGGCGAGTCGAACCAGTTCAGGCGCGGGCCCTGCACCAGGCCCAGCACCAGCAGCACCAGCGCCGGCAGGCCCAGCGCCAGGCCCACGCCATCGAACTGGGCAAAACGCTCCAGCCGCAGCGGGTCCTGCGGCAGGCCCCAGCTGACCATCGCCATGCCAGCCAGGCAGTACGGCACGATCTGCCAGAACGCCCAGTGCCAGCCCACCTGCTCGACCCAGAACGCGGCCAGCGGCGTGCCCATGCTCGGGCCGAAGGTAGCGGTCAACGCGTAGCCCGCCAGGCCATACAGCTTGATGCCGGGCGGCAGGAAGCGCAGTGCCACGCTCATCAGCAGCGGCGGCAGCGCACCACCACACAGCCCCTGCAGCGCGCGCAGCAGCAGGAACACCTGCAGGTTCGGCGCAAGCGGGCAGAGCACGCCCAGCACCATGAAGCCACCGATCATCGCCAGCGCGAAGCGGCGCAGCGAGAAGGTGGCGGCACACCACGGGGCGAAGGCCATCGCGCTGACCGACATCGCGCTGTAGAGGGCGACGATCCAGCTGCCGTCATCGACGCTGAAACCCATCGCACCACGGATGTCGGCCAGGGCGACCTTGGTGATGTTCTCGTTGAAGCCCGACACCAGCACCGCCAGCAGCACGCCACACAGGCCGACCAGAACGCGGCGGTCGAGCCCGGGGGCGGCGGCAGGACGGGGCGCAGCAGCGGCCGGGACAGCGGCGGCCGGCGTACTCATCGCCGGGCACCGATCCGTGCAGTGCACGGCATGTTGGGGGTCATTGGAATGCGCTCAGTGAAACTCCGGGGAGCGCAGTCTAGGGAGCTGGTACCCTGCGAAAAATGGCGCAGCCCGCATCCCAGGCGTGCGCCGCGCGCACGCCTGCAGGTGTCAGCGGTGGGTGTCCTCGACACGCTCGCACATGGTCTTGATCGAGCGGCGCAGCCACTGGTGCGCAGCATCGTTGTCCAGCCGCGGGTGCCAGGCCTGGACGATGGCGGCGGTGCGCACCGGGATCGGCAGCGGGAACAGGCGCAGCGGCAGGCGCATGCTGACGATCCGCTCCAGCATCACGCTCGGCATCTGCGGCAGGATCAGGTCCGACTCGGCGGCCGCGAAGATCGCGCCGTGGAAGGTCGGGCTGATCAGCGCCACCCGCCGCTGCAGGCCCAGCGTGGCCAGGTCGTCATCGATCGGGCCACGCGGCAGCCCCCGCCGCGACACCGCGATGTGGTCGCAGGCAGCAAAACGCTCGGCGCTGATCTCCTCATCGAACAACGGATGATCTTCGCGCGCGGCGCCCATGAACGAGGTACTGAACAGGTTCTGCACCTTGGTATCGGGTGCATGCTTGCCGGCGGTGCTGATGTACAGGTCGATCCGGCCCTGCGCCATCGCGTCGTCGTCGGTATCGCCCTCGGGCACGAAGCGCAGTACCGCGCGCGGCGCCTGCTGGCGGAACAGTTCACGCAGGCGTCCGCCGAATCCACCGATGAAGACATCATTGGCGCGGACATTGAAGGTGCGCTCCAGGGTGCGCAGGTCGATCTCGCGACCGGCGTTGAACACACGGTGGGCCTGCTCGATCACATCGCGGACCTGCTCACGCAGCTGCAGCGCGCGGGGCGTGGGGGCCAGACCGCGGCCGGCACGCACCAGCACCGGGTCGCCCAGCGCGGTGCGGATCCGGCCCAGGGTACGGCTCATCGCCGGCGCGCTCAGGTTCATCCGCCGCGCGGCGGCGGCCACGCTGCATTCGTCGATCAGCACGTCCAGTGCCAGCAACAGGTTCAGGTCCGGCAGGGGCATGACAGTCTCCAGTAAATCAGATGACTCTACGACACTTGTAACCACAGCGGATTGCGTTTTACGCATTCATTGACTGCCGCGCACGGCATGGGTGCGCGCAGTGACATCGGCGACCATCCCCGGCCTGCCAAGGAGACATCCATGTTCAATACCCTGCTGGTCGCCCTGGACGGTGGCCCCCAGCACGCACGCGTGCTGGACCTGGCCGCAGCCATCGCCGGCCCCCACAGCCGCCTGCACCTGCTGTGCGTGCTCGACCCCGAATTCGCGCTGGCGGCCGATGCCAGCGAAGCCGACCGCATCGAGTACCCGGAAGCCGCCCGCCAGCGCTCGCGGGCCGAAGCGGTGCTGGCCGAAGCCCTGGCCGAGCTGCGCGAGCGCGGCGTCGACGCCATCGCGCAGATTCCCTCCGGTGACCCGGGCGAAGTGATCAGCGAGCAGGCCCGGCGCCTGAAGTGCGACCTGATCGTGATCGGCCACCGCCACCTGTCCCGCCTGGAACGCCTGTTCGAACCCTCGATCGGGCAATGGACCATCGACCACGCGCCCTGTCCCGTGCTGGTGGAAACCCGCGACCCACAACCCTAGCTGCCATGGCCTCCCGTTCCCCCTTGTTTCCTACCCGCGTCAACTACCGGGCATTCGGCCGCCAGTTTGGTCGTGGCGAGCAGGCACTGCTCGCCGCGATACGCCAGCTCCGTGATCCTACGCTGCAGGCCGAAGGGCTGGCCGGTTTGAGCCACCTTGGCCTGGACCGCGAGGGCTGCGATGCGTTCGTCGCCCTGCTGCCATTGCTGGCCGCGCCCGCCGCCCCGATCGACCTGCTGCCCGCCGGCTCTCCCTTCATTGCCGCCAGCGAACTGGACCTGCTGGTCTGCCTGCTGCGCATTGCCCAGTGGCGACATGCGCGCCCCCGCGAAGACGACACCCTGGCACCGTTGCGCCAGCAACTGGCGCGCTGCGCATTTGCTGTCCACGCGGCGAATCTGCCATTGCGACAGCGCTCGCTGTCACCGGTCGGGCTGAGGTTGCTGGACCCGGCCGGCTGGCTGCGCCAGCGCTGAACCATCCACGGGCGGACCCGGCCGCATGGCATTCAGCAGTCGATCGTTCCATGTGCGCTGTCTTCGTCGTCAAGCACCTGCGCATGCAGTACCACCCGGTTGCGGCCGGCACGCTTGGCGGCGTACAGGCCGGCGTCGGCATCGGCCAGCAGCTGGCCTGCGCTGGCCAGCGCAGGCGGATGCAGGTAGCCCACGCCAATGCTGATGCTGACCCGCCCCTCCGGCAGCGGCAGCCCTTCCACCGCCTCGCGCAGGCGTTCGGCCAGTGCCAGCACGCCCGACAACGGGCTTGCCGGCACGATCACCGCGAATTCTTCGCCGCCGTAACGCGCAACACTGTCGCCGCCGCGACCGGCAATGACCTTCAGCACCGCGGCCACGGCCTGCAGGCAGCGGTCCCCGGCGGGATGCCCGTGCTGGTCGTTGAATGCCTTGAAGTGATCGATGTCGACCAGCAGCAGCGCCAGCTCGGTGCCACTGCGACGCGCCCGGTTCCACTCCGCCAGCAGCAGTGCATCGAACTCGCGCCGATTGGCCACGCCAGTCAGGCCATCCTGCCGTGCCAGCTGGTCCAGCGATGCCTGCCGTTCCATCAGGTCCACCTGCAGCAGGATGCTGCGCACGCCGAAGCCCAGCGTGGCCACCACGAACCCACTGACCGCCAGTGGCCGTGCATGGTCGACCACCAGCGTACCCACCACCAGCAGCAGCAACGGCAGGATCATCGGCCCGGCCGCCTGCACCGTGCGTGCCAACCGCGGATGCGGCAGGGCAGCCGGCAGCGGCGTGTGGCTCAGTGCCAGCAGCGCCAGCAACAGGAACGGAAGATCGATCAACAGATCGTTGTAGGCGCCAAAGGAATCTTCCGAGGTGTAATGGTTGATGTAGTACGCCACCAGCAGGTAAGCCAGCGCGTAGAGCGCCAGCGCGCGGAAGAAGCTGCGCCGCTCGGGTACATCAACGGCCAGCCAGCGCACCACCGCGAACCCGGCGATGCACAGGTTCTGGATATCGAACATGCGCTGCATGCTGACCAGCGCCAGGGGATCGATCTCGACCCGGTCGGCGAACGACTGCGTATGTACGAAGAACAGCACGCCCAGCAGTGCCGCCATCGCCGCATCGATCAGGCTGATGCTCATTCGTTCGCGGCGCGCGCGGGCCAGGATGAACACCAGCGGGACGCCATACAGCACGTACAGGAACAGGCTTGCCTGCGGGGTGATATCGGCGCGGCCAGCCCCCAGCGCATCGACCATGTTGGAGGCCATGCCGCCCGCCCACAGCAGCAGCGCAAGCGCGGTGGCGCGCCAGCCCAAGGCCGCCCGGTCGCGGCGCGCCCGCCACAGGCAGGCGCCCGCCGCCAGCAACGGTGCGCCGGTGAGGAACACGAACGATCCCACCCCGGCGGGGCCCGGCCACAGGGTCAGCACCAGGCCATGGCACAGCACATACAGCAGCGCCAGCACTACCGGCATGCATCCCCCGATCCGCAAGGCCGTACGCGCGCACGATAGTCCTGCCCGCGCCACAGCGGCGTGATCCACTACGGCAAGACGACACGCCGCGTGCCCGCCATGGCAGTGCCCGAGCGTGGTGGGCGATGTGCTCGCCGATGAAGCTGGCGATGAAGTAGTAGCTATGGTCGTAGCCCGGCTGCAGGCGCAGGGTCAGCGGGTGGTTGGCCGCATCGCAGGCCTGCTGCAGGCGCTGCGGCTGCAGCTGGGTCTGCAGGAACTCGTCCGCCTCGCCCTGGTCGACCAGCAGCGGCAGGCGCTCGTCAGCCACAGCGATCAGCTCGCAGGCATCCCACTGTGCCCAGTCGGCCGGGTTGTCGCCCAGGTAGGCATGGAAGGCCTTCTGCCCCCACGGCACGTGGCTGGGCGCGACGATCGGCGAAAACGCCGACACGCTGCGGTAGCGCCCGGGGTTGCGCAGCGCGATCACCAGCGCGCCATGGCCGCCCATCGAATGGCCACTGATCGCGCGCGCGTCGGTCACCGCGAAGTTCGCCTCGATCAGCGCCGGCAGTTCCTGCGCCACATAGTCGTGCATGCGGTAGTGCTTCACCCACGGTGCGCGGGTGGCATTGAGGTAGAAGCCTGCCCCCTTGCCCAGGTCGTAGCCCTCGGCATCGGCCACGTCATCACCGCGCGGGCTGGTGTCGGGCGCGACGATGATTACACCGTGCTCGGCCGCATAGCGCTGCGCGCCGGCCTTGGTGATGAAATTCTGCTCGGTGCAGGTCAGGCCGCTCAGCCAGTACAGCACCGGCAGCTTCTGTGTTTCCGCCTGCGGTGGCAGGTACACGGCGAACTGCATGTCGCAGCCCAGCGTGGTCGAATGATGGCGGTAGACGTCCTGCCAGCCGCCAAAACAGGCGCGGTGTTCAATGCGTTCCATGGTGCTCTCCTGCGCGGCGCGTCAGCGCACGCGTGTTCTGGTAGATGCCGACCTTGGTCGGCTTATCCACGCGCGGCGTGGACGCCTTTGTTGATCCGTTCATCCAGCTGCGCCAACAGGCGCAGCAAGGGCTCGACACCGGGCTGGCCGTCCAGGTTGCGATACGCCGCCACCGCCACGTTGCTGTGCGGTGGCCATTGGCCATCGGCGCGGGCTTCGTGCAGGCGCGGCAGGAACACCTGCGCCAGCCAGTGCTCGAACGGCATCTCGTCGATGCCGAAGGCGGAATCCACCGCGCGAGGCGGCCCGACCACACCCTCGACCCAGCCCAGTGCACGCAGGGCCTGCTCGATCGGATCGACCAAAGCCGCGCGCGGATCGTCCGCACGCGGCCTGCGCAGGGCATCGAACCAGCCCATGCCGCGCCTCAGTAATGGACCACCGACCGGATCGACTTGCCTTCATGCATCAGGTCGAAGGCTTCGTTGATCTTGTCCAGGTCCATGGTGTGGGTGACGAACGGCGCAAGTTCGATATCGCCCTTCATCGCGTCCTCGACCATGCCCGGCAGCTGGCTGCGGCCCTTCACACCACCGAAGGCGGTGCCCATCCACTTGCGGCCGGTCACCAGCTGGAACGGACGGGTGGAGATCTCCTGGCCCGAACCGGCCACGCCGATCACCACGCTCTGGCCCCAGCCACGGTGCGCGCATTCCAGCGCCGCGCGCATCACGTTGACGTTGCCGATGCACTCGAAGCTGTGGTCCACGCCCCAGGTGGTCATCTCGACGATGACCTGCTGGATCGGCTTGTCGAAGTCCTTCGGGTTGATGCAGTCGGTGGCGCCGAATTCGCGGGCCAGCTCGAACTTGGACGGATTCGTATCCACCGCGATGATGCGGCCCGCCTTGGCCTGGCGCGCGCCCTGGATCACCGCCAGACCGATGCCACCCAGGCCGAACACCGCCACGCTGTCGCCTTCCTGCACCTTGGCAGTGTTGTGTACCGCGCCGATGCCGGTGGTGACGCCGCAGCCGAGCAGGCAGACGTGCTCCGGGTTCGCGTCCGGATTGATCTTCGCCAGTGAGACTTCGGCCACCACGGTGTACTCGCTGAAGGTCGAGCAACCCATGTAGTGGTACAGCGGCTCGCCGTTGTAGCTGAAGCGGCTGGTGCCGTCGGGCATCACGCCCTTGCCCTGGGTGGCACGCACCGACACGCACAGGTTGGTCTTGCCGCTCTTGCAGAACAGGCATTCGCCGCACTCGGCGGTGTACAGCGGAATCACGTGGTCGCCCGGCTTGACGCTGGTCACGCCCTCGCCCACTTCCACCACGATGCCGGCGCCTTCATGGCCCAGCACCACCGGGAACAGGCCTTCCGGATCATCGCCGGACAGGGTGAACGCATCGGTGTGGCAGACACCGGTATGGGTGATCTTCACCAGCACTTCGCCCTTCTTCGGCGGGGCGACGTCGATCTCGACGATCTGCAGCGGCTGACCGGGACCAAAGGCGACGGCGGCACGGGACTTCATGGTGGTTTCTCCAAAAACAGGCAATGACAGGATGGGTGGCGCCATGTTGCGCCATCGTTTATTTCAGGTACGAGCGGATCAACGCGCTCATGTCGCGCACGCGTTCGGCGCGTTGTTCGTCGGAGGCCGCGGGTTGGCCGAACTCCTCGCGCAGATGGGCCTCCATCACCTCGGACATCAGGCCGTTGACCGCGCCACGGATGGCGGCGATCTGCTGCAGCACCGGCCCGCAGTCGGCACCGGCTTCCAGCGCGCGGTCCAGCGCATCGCACTGGCCGCGGATGCGGCGCACGCGGGCCAGGACCTTCTTCTTCTCTTCGGGGGAGTGCGGCATGGCGGGGCCACCTCGGAACTATACTGGGGGATAGTATACACAGCTGCACGAATGTGGCCACGCCGCGCCCAGCGCCGGCTGTTCCGCAGCAGGCCGGCGCGGCAAAATGAATGCACCATGAATAGATTCAATTGTTACTTTTTCATGGCGTAGGGTGCCTGCCCTCCGCCTGCGTTTATCCCCGAGTCACATTGGCGTGACCAGGGAGAAATCATGTACCGACCGTTGTTCGCCCGCAGTCGCTTGTCTGTCGCGCTGGGTTCGGCATTGATGCTGGTGGCCGCCGCACCGGCCATGGCGCAGCAGGCCGCCACGCAGGAACAGAAAGCCGAGCCCGCCAGCAGCAAGACCCCCGTGCAGCTGGACCGGATGACCGTCACCGGCTCGCGCATTTACCGCGCCGGCTTCGATACGCTGGAGCCCGCCGCGGTGGTCAGCCGTGAATCGATCGAGAACTATGGCGACACCAACCTCATCGACGCAGTGACCCGGATTCCCGGCGTCAGTGCTGGCGTGAGTTCACGTGGCGACCAGGCCGGGTTCGGCGCCGGCGTCAACTTCGCCAGCAAGTTCGGCCTGGGCAGCAATCGCCTGCTGACCCTGGTCAATGGACGCCGCTTCGTCACCTCCACACCGCCCACCATCTTCGGTGCCGGCGGCGGCTCGGGCATCCAGGTCGACATGAACGCCATTCCCAGCGTCATGGTGCAACGCATTGAAAGCCTGAGCGTTGGCGGTGCACCCACCTATGGCTCGGATGCGATCTCCGGCGTCAACAACATCATCCTGCGCGACCGGTTCGAGGGTGCCGAAGTCGAACTGGGCTATGGCAGAACCAGCAAGAACGACAACGAGCGCTACTCCTGGTCGGCCATCTTCGGTACCGGATTCGCCGATGGGCGTGGTCACATCGTGGTGGCGGCGGAACTGGACAATGCCGATGGCGTGAACGCGCTGCAGCGCGATTTCTACCGCCAGGGCTACAGCCTGCAGGCCAATCCCACGGCGGCCAACGCCACTGCCCAGCCCCTGCGCCGGCCAACCAATGATGGCCGCATCGACGGCAGCATTCCGTTCAATACCGGGCCGGCCGACGGCATCCCCGACCAGGTCTGGATCCGCAACCGGCGCATTGCCAGCATGACCTTCGGTGGCCTGGTGATGCCGGCGACCGGCAGCTACACGCGCAACGGCCTGGGCGACATCCTTGGCTTCGGCCCGAACAAAGACAAACTGTGGCAGTTCAACAACGAGGGCAAGCTGGTCGAGTTCAACCCCGGCATCAGCTACGCGGGCGGCAACGCCTCGGGCGGGGACGGCCTGAACCTGTTCGAGACGGTGCCGCTGATCGCCGACCTCGAACGACGCTCGGTGTTCTCCACAGGCAGCTTCGACTTCACCGACAACGTGCGCGGCTTCTTCGAGCTTTCGCGATACGAAGCGACCGCCCGCGAAACCCTGGACCAGAACGTCTACAACGCCGTGTCCTTCGGCAATGCGCGCCTGGACGGCGGCGGTGCCGCCAGCGGTGCACTGACCTTCAGCGCCAGCAATCCGTTCCTGAGTGCGGAAACCCGCAAGATCCTCGCGGACAACGGCATCACCTCGTTCCGCCTGTCGCGTTCTTCCCGAGACCTGTCGATGAACAACGCCAGCACCGAGACCCGCCTGACCCGCGCGGTGCTCGGCCTGAACGGCTTCTTCGATATTGGAAAGCGCAGCTTCAACTGGGAAGCCAGCGTCACCCACGGCCGCGGTGACTTCGACTACCTCGGCACCGGCCTGATCCAGCAGAACTTCATCAATGCAATCAACGTCACCACCGACGCCAGCGGGCGCATCATCTGTGATGCCACCCGTCCGGGCACCACGGCCGATGCGAACTGCCGCCCGCTGAATCTGTTCGGCGAGAACCAGGCGTCGCGCGAAGCCCTGGACTATGTCTCCACCCGGACCGTGGCCAAGGCGCAGACCCGCCAGACCGTCATCAATGCGTCGGTATCCGGCGGCCTGTTCGATCTTCCCGGCGGCGAGCTGTCCGCGGCGGCCGGCTTCGAACACCGCCGCGAAGAAGGCTCCTTCACCCCCAGCGAGTACCAGCGCCTGGGCCAGGGCCGTTCGGTGCCGACCCAGGCGGCGGAAGGCAAATACCACACCAATGAAGTGTTCGCCGAAGTGCTGGCACCGCTGTTCAATCCCGACTGGGATATCCCGGGCCTGCATCGCCTGGACCTGACCGCCAAGTTCCGCCGCGTCGACAATTCCGTCGCCGGCGCGTTCAATGCGTTCACCTACGGCATCCAGTACGAACCGATCGCCGGCCTGCAGCTGCGCGGCAACAAGACCCAGTCACTGCGCGCGCCGTCCATCGCCGAGCTCTACACCACCCAGCAGCCGGCCTACTACAACATCCCGGAAGTGTGCTCGCTGGACAACATCAGCGGCGGCTCCAATCCGGCGGTGCGTCGCCGCAACTGCCAGGCGTTCTTCGCCGCCTACCCGGGCGCCGATCCGAACACCTTCCGCCAGCAGCCGACCAATACGCTGGGCTCGACCAACGGCAGCACCCGCCTGCAGAACGAAACGGCGAAGTCGTGGACGGCCGGCATCGTGTTCGCGCCGGAATGGATCCCGGGCCTGCGCGTCGCCGCCGACTGGTATGACATCAAGATCAACAACGTGATCACGTCGCTGAGTGCCAACGACATCATCACCGGTTGCTTCGACACTGCCGACTTCAACGCCGCCAACGTGCCCAACGCCAACCGCTTCTGCAGCTTGGTGACGCGTGATCCGAACACCGGCGTGGCTACCGACATCAAGACCGAGTATGGCAACGGCCCGGTGCTGATGTTCCGCGGCTGGACCGCCGAAGTCGGCTACCGTTGGGACCTGTCGCGCTTCGGCGTGCTGGACCTGGACTTCTACGGCTACATGCCGAAGAACCGTGGCCAGGCCGCGAACCGGGACGTGCCGTTCGTCGAACAGGCGGGCAGCTTCAATGAACCCAAGCGCCAGTTCCGCTGGACCGCCCAGCATCGCATCGGCAACTGGAACTACGGCGTGGCCTCCAACTACACCAGCCGCGCCCAGTACACGATGACCGATACCCCGGAAAGCCGTCAGTACTTCTACCGCGACAGCTGGACCACCTGGGACGCCAACGTCACCTACCGCATCACCGACGCCGCGCGCGTGACGTTGTCGGTGATCAACGTGGGCGACGACATCGGGCCGTTCCCGTATGTGCTGGATGCACTGGGCCGTCGCTACATGGCCAGCCTGCGCTACAACTTCAAGTAGGCCTGGCGCAGCGTTTCCACAGGCGGGGCCCGGTGTACGGGCCCCGCCTTTTTTCAGTTCGCCCTTGGATTCTGCAATGTTTCGTATGGACGTCCCCCTCTAGCGGGGCCGACCATCAAGGGAACATCACGCGGAATGAAAATCGATGAAGCACCACCAGAAGATCGCCTACATTCTGCCTGCAGCTCCGGCGAGTCATTGGGGTTTACGCGCATGACAGTCGGCATCCGGCTTGGACAGATCACCGATGAGATAGGAAGTTCCAGCTTCCTGTACGCGTTCTTCTCAACCATCTCCGGGAATCTCGAACCGGATGGATGGGGAAGCCGATTCCCTATCCTCATGAGGCAGCTATATGCCGGCAGACTGCAGCAATCGGATGCTGCCGACGCACTGGCCGAACTGCATATGGTTCGACGTGAGCTGGCCGATCTGCCGCCAGCCCGTGTCATCTGGTCGCTCGAGGATCGAACCCAGCATCTACCGTTGGGAGACGATATCGCTCCCGACATCGACAGCCTGGCGACCTACTTCGTGACCGCACATGGGCGTGATCTGATTGCGCTTCTGATTGATGTGCTTGAAGCACTCCAGGAAGGCGAAGACACGTCCGCCCGGATCGTCAGCTACTGACGCCCCAGGTTCAGTCAAACAAGCCCTCACCCGCCAACCGGGTCAGTTCATCCACCACGTAGCGCACCTTCGGCCGCAGGTGACGCGTCGGTGGCCACAGCGCATGGATGTCGATGTGCCGCTGCATGTGTTCGTCCAGCACCGATTGCAGCGCGCCGGAATCCAGATGGCGGCGCACCAGTGAAATGGGCATCTGGCAGATGCCGAGGCCGGCGATTGCCGCTTCGATCACCGCGTCGCCGTCATTGAGTTGATACGGCGCATTCGGAATGAATGTCCCTTCGTCCTCCTTGCTGCCGATCCGCCACCACACCGGTTGCCCGTGCCGGAAGCCAACAATGCTGCGGTGCTGCGCCAGTTCCTCCACCGTGCGCGGCACGCCATGCGCCCGCAGGTACTCCGGCGATGCGCAGGTGACCAGGCGTTGGCGCCCCAACCGGCGCGCGACCAGGTGCTCGGCCTGGTGCAGCCCACCGAAGCGGATCAGCAGGTCGATGCCCTCTTCGACAGGATCGACGAAGTGATCGGTGAAGGTCATCGTCAACTGCAGGTCCGGATACTGCCGGCACAACCGCAGCAGCACCGGCAGCACCACCAGCCGCCCGAACGAGGACGGCATGTCGATGCGCAGCCGCCCGCTGGGCAGGCCCGCCGAACCCAGACAGGCCTCGGCCGCGGAGATTTCTTCCAGCGCCGCCGCACAGGAGGCGTAGTACGCCTCGCCATCAGTGGTCAGTGCGATGCGCCGCGTAGTGCGATGGAACAGGCGCACACCCAGCCGCGTTTCCAGCCGGGCGATGGCCTTGCCCACCGCCGAGCGCGAGATGCCCAGCGCGTCTGCCGCCTCGGTGAAGCTGCCCGAGCGTGCGGTCGTGACGAACGTCACCAAGCCATTCAAGGATTCCAGCGGCAGCATCGTTCGCACCCCCATTGGGGACAAATAGTCCCGCCCCAAGGGAGATCGAAGCGCTTTATGCACCCGCATGTCAACTCCATCCTGTGTGCATCGCGCCGCTGGCGCCTCTCCCCCGCACCGAGATGACCGACATGACCACCGCCCTCTTCCGCCCGTTCGACCTGTCAGGAACCGCCCTGCGCAACCGCATCGCAATGGCGCCGATGACCCGCGCCCGCAATCCCGGCGCGATCGCCAACGCGCTCACCGCGCAGTACTACCGGCAGCGCGCCAGCGCCGGCCTGATCATCAGCGAAGGCACGCCGGTCTCGCCGCAGGGCCAGGGCTACATCGATGTGCCGGGCATCTGGTCGGCCGAGCAGGTGGCCGGGTGGAAGCTCGTCACCGAGGCGGTTCATACCGCGCAGGGCACGATCTTCGCCCAGCTCTGGCACGTTGGCCGCATGTCGCATGCCTCGCTGCAGCCCGGGGGCGGTCAACCGGTCAGCGCGGGTACGCGCCCGGTCGCCAGCGCACCGAAGAACACCTCGTTCGTGTACCTGGACGATGGCAGCCGTGGCCACGCCGATCCCACTCCGGCACGTGCACTGCAGACCGCGGAGATGCCCGGCATCATCGACGACTTCGTACGCGGGGCGGACAACGCCATTGCCGCCGGCTTCGACGGTATCGAGCTGCATGCCGCCAACGGTTACCTGTTCGAGCAGTTCCTCAACCCGCTCATCAACCAGCGCGAAGACCGCTATGGCGGTTCACTGCACAACCGCGCGCGATTGATCCTGGAAACGGTCGACGCGATGGCACAGCGCATCGGTGCGCATCGCATCGGCGTGCGCCTGGCACCGAACAACCTCACCTTCGACATGCCGTTCTACCCCGACAACGAAGCCACCTATCTGTACCTGGCCGAGGAACTGGGCAAGCGCGGGCTGGCCTACGCGCACCTCAATGACAACCTGCAGGCCGGTCAGCCGGTGCTGGGCGAGGCCTTCCTGCAGCAGTTCAAGCAGGCCTACGGTGGCACCGTGATCCTGGCCGGTGGCATGACCCGCGAACGCGCCCTGCAACTGGTCGAGGCCGGCACCATCGACCTGGCCGCATTCGGCCAGCCGTTCATCGCCAACCCGGATCTGGTCGAGCGCCTGCAGCACGACGTCGCGCTGGCCACGCCCGACCGCAACACCTATTACGGTGGTGGCGAAGCAGGCTACCTCGACTACCCGCGCGCGCCGTAGAGCCACGCGATGCGTGGATGCGACGCGCCACTCGCCACAGGACACATCACGGCGCCTTCTCCACCTTGGTCGAGTCCGAATCAAAGGTCAGCACACGGGTGCTGATTTCGCCCTTGGCCGAATCCTTGCGACTCAGCTCAAGCCGCCCCTGGTTGCCCTGCGCCACCAGGCTGGCGGCGAAGCTGCCCTCGTTGGACAGTGCCGTGATCACGGCGGAGCCATCGGGTGCGACCCTCATGCCCGCCCGATCGCGAACCTTGTAACCCACGCCAACCGGTGCATCCAACGCCATCACCGCGCTGCCGTTGGCCATGGTGCCGATGCCACCGCGCTCATCGCCCTTCGCATCGTAGATGGTCATGCCCGTTGCGCGTGAGTTGCGGGCAATGTCACTGGCATCCTCGGCAATCTGCACGCGCGTGCGCCCTTCACTGTCGAGCACGGTCAGCTTGTAGGTACGGATCTCCGGCACCACGCCGGCATCAGGTGTGGCCACGCTGGTTCCGATCAGGGCCAACGATGCGCCCAGCGCGAACATCGAGGCAGCCAGCAGATTCCTGCGGCGCAGCCCGTGCTCCAGGCGTTCCAAGCGTAGGGCTATATCCTGCTCATGCATGTTGTGCTCCCTGGTTGAGCCTGTTGTTGTTCCGTCACCTGCCATCAGCCTCCACGTGGACCACACGGGTGGATGCTCCGCCTTCGGCGGAATCCACGCGGCTCAGCTCCAGCTGTCCTTCCGCCCCCTGCGCGACCAGCCTGGCGGCAAAGCCCCCGGCGTTGGACAGGACTCCGATGAGCGCCGAGCCGTCCGCGCCCACGTTCATTCCGGCCCGATCTGACACGCGATAGCCAACGCCACGCGGGGCATCCAGGGCAACCGTGGCGCTGCCATCGTCGGCGGTGACCATGCCGCCGCGTTCCTGTTCATTGCCATCGAAGATAATCAGCCCCGCCACCCGCGCATTGCGCTTGATATGCAGGTCCGGCGCGTCCTCGCCGATCTCCACCCGCTTGCGCCCTTCCTGATCAAGCACGATCAGGCGCTGGGTGCGGATCTCCGGAACAATGCCGGCCTCCGGCCTGGCAAAACCGCGACCGGCCAGCACGATCGACATCATCAGCACGGGCGCTGCCACCAGCAGCCAGCGCCATCGGGCTGCCTGTTGCTCCAGCGTGCGTAGTCGCGCTTCCACTTCCAGATCCCGCATGGAATCCTCCCTGGCAACGAGGCCACCAGTCGCAACGACCGGACACTCCGATCCTGAACTACAGTGCGATCCTAGACCGCCCATCCGTGCCCAACAACATGACGAAAGTCCCCATGAACTCCGTCACCACGTCGTTCATCGTCAACCTCGACGTGCCCGATCTTGCTGCCGCTGAAACCTTCTACACCGAAGCCTTCGGCCTGCGCATCGGCCGCCGTCTCGGGCCGGAGGCCGTGGAACTGCTCGGCGGGCCAACACCGTTGTACCTGCTGCAGAACGAAGCTGGCAGCGTCGCTACTGAAGACGGCGACGTGCGCGACTACGAGCGCCATTGGACGCCGCTGCACCTGGACTGGGTGGTGGATGACATCGAAGTTGCAGTGGTACGTGCGGTTGCGGCCGGGGCGACACTTGAGCAGTCCGTGCGCGAGCGTCGCTGGGGGCGCATCGCCGTGCTGGCCGATCCATTCGGCCATGGCTTCTGTCTGATCCAGTTCAGTGGCGAAGGCTACGACGTGCTGGTCGAATGACCGGCGCATCGTTCACCACGGCAACGGCACCGCTTCGCCGTTGGCACGCTCGCCGTAGTACAGCGACGGCAGCAGGCGCGAGAGGAAACTGAACTCCGTATAGCAGTGCTTGAGCAGGCCCAGGCCGACAGCATCGCCGGCATCGCGGTGCGGATCGGTGCTGTCCAGGCCGAGTACGAAGCGGCTGCGCAGCACGCAGCCAAACGGCGTATCGCGCGCCACGTGCAGCATCTGCCCGTCGCAGGGATCACCGTTTGCATCCAGGCGTACGTGGTCACCGAAGCCGATGCGCGCGGCGATCACCGCCGATACATCGCCTGCATCCTGTGCCACCTGCAGGCGCTCGGGCACCAGCAACGTGCGCGGGTCATGGAACTTCAGGCGCGCCGCCACCGGCGGAATGTCAGCCAGCGATTCCACGGCATGGATGCTGGCACCGTGGTAGCTGCGTCCACGCTGCCAGGCCGCGTCCCAGCCGCGATGCTCGACATGGTCGACCGGATGCCACCAGCGGATGTGCTGGGTGGTCTCGAAGAAGGTGAACCACCAGTCCAGCATGCGGCCCTTGCAGCCGTGCAGATCGGTACGCACCGCCACCAGCAGGGTGCCATCTTCGCGGCGCTGGATGCCGGTTTCCAAGCGCATCGGTGCGGGGTCGAGCAGATCGTGGTGGTCCAGCCAGGCGCGGGCGTTCACAGCGGTATCCATCGGGGTCTCCTGCATGTCGGGAGACCTGACAATACGGAAACGCTTTTCGTTTCGCAATTATCCGAATGCGGTAAGATGGGCGCAATGAACAGCACCACCCTGCCCGAGCCACCCTCACCAATCCGCCGCCGCGGCCGCCCTGCGCGGCCGGAAGCCGAAGTCCGCCACGCCGTGCTGCAGGCCACGCTGGAGCTGCTGCTGGCACAGGGTTACGAGGCCACCACCATCGAAGCGGTGGCGGCGCACGCCGGGGTGGCGAAGAAAACCGTGTACCGCCACGCCAGCAACCGCGAGGAACTGGTCGGGTTGGCAGTGCGCGAGTGGACCGACGGCTTCGCGCCGCAGTTGCAGCGCGATGCGCGCAATGCCGACGAGGTGCTGCCGTTGCTGCAGGACATCCTGCAGGCGGTCTGCGCGCAGGCACTGTCGGCGCAGGCGGTGCAGGTGTTCCGGCTGCTGGCCACTGACTTTCCTGGCAAGGACGCGCTGCTGCAGGCCTACCTGGACAACGGCATCGAACGCGGCCGTGCGCTGCTGGCCGACTGGCTGGCGCGGCAGCAGCAGCGCGGGCTGCTGCGCGAGGGAGATGTCGCGTGCATGGCGCGACTGATCCTGGCGATGGCCGTGGCCGAGCCGCTGCGCGAACGTGTGATCGGCGTGGTGGCCGCAGATGCCCCCGTAGAGGTGCATCTGCGTGATTGCCTGGAATTGTTGGCACCCGTACTGCAGGTACCGTAGCCGGCCGCATCCACGCATGGCGTGGATCTACCGGCAACGCTTCGGATCAGGTCACGACTGCACGTAGGGCATTTCGCTGTCGATACCATCGAACGCGATCAGCTGCAGCAGCGGCTGCACGTCCTCGTCACTGATCTCACCCGCAGTGATGTCCTCCACGCGTGCATACAACGCCTGCAGCGCAGCTGCCTGCTCCCCTCGCAGCCAGCCACGATGGGTACCGAGCCAGGCCTGCAGATTGGTTCCGATATCGCCCTCCGAAAGCAGCGAATCCTCTTCCTCCAGCTCCACCACCGCTTCGGCCATCTTGCGGAACAGGAAGTCCTGGAAGTTCGCAGCCAGCAGATCGGCGCGATCATCGTCATGCCAGACCAGCAGCACCGGCGACTCACTGGAGCCCGGTGCATTGGTCCAGAAACAGTAGTGATCACCCGCGCCAGTGCGCGCGAACGGCAGCAGTTTCAGGTCATCGCGCAGCGGGTTGTAATGATCTTCGGCAGTCAGATCTTCCCAGGCTGCGCGCAGTTCGCTCGGCTCGATCGGTTCATAGTCGTTGGCATACAGCAGTACCGGCGGCTGCGGCTGCACCTGCGGGAACACCGTGCGGTACCAGTTCGGGCCCTGCTCGCCCCAGCTGAAACGGTTGCCTTCCACCAGCTGGCGGAACAACGGCGGGAAGGTCTGGCCGGAAGCCTGTTCGAGATCGGCGAGCATGCTCAATGACGTCCTTTTGTTGAGAAGACTCACTCTAGCGGGTGAACGCCATCCCCGCATGGCGCGGATCTACTCGGAAACCTCTCGCTGGAGCCGGTCATTGGACGGCTCTGCGCCATCCGCTGCGATTCACTCGCGCAGCATATCCACGAACGCACGCAGTGCGGCAGGCATCTGCCGCTGCTTCGGGTAGTACAGCGCGAAACCGGCGAACGGTTCGCTCCAGTCTTCCAGCACCGCCACCATCTGCCCCGAGTCGATGTACGGCCGCGCGGAGTCTTCCAGCACATAGGCCAGGCCGATGCCATCGAGCACCGCACTGACCACGGTGCCCTGCTCGCCCAGCGTCAGCCGCCCCGGCACATCGATCTCCAACGCCCGTCCCTCGCGTTCGAACTGCCACTTGTACAGATGGCCACTGGCGAAGCGGAAGCGGATGCATTCGTGCGCGGCCAGGTCGCGCGGGTGCTGCGGCGCCGGGTGCCGGCGCAGGTAGTCCGGCGAGCCGACGATCAGCCCGCGCAGCGGTGGCCCCATCGGCACCGCCACCATGTCCTCCGGCACGAACTCATGCAGGCGCACGCCGGCGTCGTAGCCCTCGGCGACGATGTCGACCAGGCCATCGTTCTCGGTCAGTTCCACCCGGATGTCCGGATGCGCGTGCAGGAAACGCGCCAGCCGCGGCCGCAACTGGGTCGGCACCGCCGCGCGGGTGGCGTTGATGCGCAGCAGGCCGGCCGGGACGGCCCGGAACTGGTTCATCTCTTCCAGCGCGTCATGCACCTGCCCCAAGGCCGGCTGCAGGCGCTCGAGCAGGCGCTGCCCGGCCTCGGTCAGGGCCACGCTGCGGGTGGTGCGATGGAACAGGCCCACGCCCAAGCGTTCTTCCAGCGCGCGGATCGCATAGCTCACCGCCGAGGTCGACAGCGCCAGCTCGGCGCCGGCGCGGCGGAAGCTGCGGTGGCGGGCGACCGCCGCGAACGCGGCCAGGTGCGAGAGGTTGTCAGTGGCCATGATTGTGCAGTTCCACTTGATGAATCATGCCGATATCCGCGCTTCTTGCAGCTGGGTACGGGGCGTATTGTAAAACGCCTTTCGACAAACCCTGCCAAGGATTCCCCATGTCCCTCGCCCGTGGTTACGCCGCCCATTCACATACCGACCCGCTGATCCCGTACGAGTTCGAACGCCGCGCGGTCGGCCCGGACGATGTGCGCATCGAGATCCTTTACAGCGGCATCTGCCACTCCGACCTGCACCAGGCCCGCGACGACTGGGGTGGCTCGATCTACCCGATGGTGCCGGGCCACGAGATCATCGGCCGCGTCACCGAGGTCGGCAGCAACGTCACCCGCTTCAAGGTCGGCGACCACGCCGGCGTGGGCTGCATGGTCGACTCGTGCCGCCACTGCGACGCCTGCGAGCACGACCTGGAGCAGTACTGCGCCGAAGGCGCGACCTGGACCTACAACGGCCGTGAGCGCGAAAGCGGTGCGCCGACCTACGGCGGCTATTCCGACCACGTGGTGGTCGAGCAGCGCTTCGTGGTGAAGGTATCCGACACCCTCGACCTGAAGGCGGCCGCGCCGCTGCTGTGCGCCGGCATCACCACCTGGTCGCCGCTGCGCCACTGGAAGGTCGGCCCGGGCCAGAAGGTCGGCGTGATCGGCCTCGGTGGCCTCGGCCACATGGGCGTGAAGTTCGCCAAGGCACTCGGCGCGCATGTGGTGATGATCACCACCACGCCGGAAAAGGGCGCCGACGCCAAGCGCCTGGGCGCCGACGAAGTGCTGGTCTCGCGCGACGCTGCGCAGATGAAGGCGCATGCCGGCAGCTTCGACTTCCTGCTCAACACCATTCCGGTTGGCCATGACACCAACCCGTATATGGGCCTGCTCAAGCGCGAGGCCACCATGTGCCTGGTCGGCGTGCTGACCGAGCTGGATCCGCCGCTGACCGGCGGCAGCGTGATCTTCGGCCGCAAGCACCTGACCGGCTCGGCGATCGGCGGCATGGCCGAAACCCAGGAAATGATGGACTTCTGTGCCGAGCACGGCATCGTCAGCGACGTCGAGATGATCGACATCAAGAACGTCAACGAAGCCTGGGAACGCATGGCGAAGAACGATGTGCGCTACCGCTTCGTGATCGACATGGCGACGATGAAGAACGCCGCCTGATCGATCGGCGACTGTGAACGAAGAACCCCGGCACTGCCGGGGTTTCTTTCTGGTCGTGCCGGCCGCTGGCTGGCACCATCCATACGTTGGCATGACGAAGGTCAAGGCAGCGGCCGCCCCCTCCGGCGCAGACTCGCTGCATGGCCCGTCTGCCCTCCCCTGCGATGCTGATGCGCGCGCCGCACCGGCTGCTGTTCTTCATCGGCGCCAGCAACCTGCTGCTGGCAATGCTGTGGTGGGCGTTGTGGCTGGGCGCTCTGCGCGGACTGTGGACGCCGCAGCCATCGCCGCTGCCTCCGGCCTGGCTGCACGCGCTGCTGATGCAGTACCTGGTGCTGCCCAGTTTCATCTTCGGCTTCCTGCTCACCGTGTTCCCGCGCTGGATGGCACAGCCGGAGCTGCCACGCAGCCGTTATGCGCCGGTCGGCATCGGCCTGTTTGGTGGGCAGGCGCTGCTGATTGCCGCCGCCTGCGGGTGGACACCCGGACTGTGGCCCGGCCTGCTGCTGGCACTGGCCGGCTGGAGCGCCGGACTGATCGTGCTGGGACGCGTGCTCAAGGCCGCCGGTCCCAACCGCAACTGGCATGCGCGCGCCTGCTATGCCGCACTGCTGCTGGGCTGCCTGGGGCTGCTGCTGTTCATGGCAGTGGTGCGCGGCCACGCCACCCTGATGCCGGTCACGGTGGCACTCGGCACCTTCGGCCTGCTGCTGCCGGTCTACCTCACCGTCGCGCACCGGATGATCCCGTTCTTCGCCAACAACGTGGTGGACGGCTACGTGCCGTGGCGACCGCTGCGCTGGTTGGCCGCGATGTGGGCGCTGCTGATGCTGCGCCTGCTGTTGAGCGCGTTGCAGATCGACCACCTGCTGTGGCTGGCCGATGCGCCGCTGCTGATGTTGTCGCTGCAGGCGCTATGGCACTGGTGGCCACGCGGGCCGATGCCGGGCCTGCTCGCGGCCCTGTTCCTGGCGCTGGCGTGGCTGCCGATCAGCTTCGCGTTGTATCTGCTGCAGGACATCGGCCAGATGCTCGGCCATCCGCAGCTGCTCGGCCGCGCGCCGCTGCATGCCCTCGCCGTGGGCCTGTTCGGCAGCCTGCTGGTGGCGATGGTGACCCGGGTCACCCAGGGGCATTCCGGGCGACCGCTGGTGATGCCGGCAGTGGCCTGGTTTGCGTTCGTCGCGCTGCAGGCGGTGGCGATCATGCGCATCGTCGCCGAACTGATGCCCGACGCCTATGCGTGGCATTTCGCCGCAGCCATCGGCTGGTTGCTGGCGCTTGCACCATGGGTGGCGCGTCTGGGCTGGATCTACCTGAGCCCACGGCGCGACGGCAAGCCGGGCTGACATCACCGCCGGGCATGGCACCATGGTGGGCATGTCCGATATCCCGCTCGATCCCACCGCAATCACTACCTTCGCCGATGGCGACCCTGACGAGAATCCCTGGGTTCTCGGCGCGCCGCAGCCGGAAGCGCTGCAGGTGGTGCCCTGGTCCACGCTGTGGGCCGACCAGTTCGAGCAGCAGCGCATGCTGCTGCAGGCGGCACTCGGCAACATCGCGCTGGGCATTGAACACGTCGGCTCCACCGCGGTGCCGGGCCTGCCGGCCAAACCGGTACTGGACATCGACCTGCTGGTTGCCGATCCCGCCGACGAAGCGGCCTGGCTGCCACCGCTGCAGGCACTAGGCTACGTGCTTACCATCCGCGAACCCTCGTGGTACCAGCACCGCATGCTGCGGCTGGACGTGCCGCGCGTGAACCTGCACGTGTTCGCACCTGGTTGCGCCGAGCACATCCGCCACTGCTTGTTCCGCGATTGGCTGCGCAGCCATGAAGACGACCGCAGGCGCTATGCACAGGCCAAGCAGGCAGCACTGCAGGGCAATGCCAACGTGCAGGCCTACAACCGCAGCAAGCAGGATGTGGTTCGCGGCATCTACGCGCGCCTGTTCGCAGCGCGCGGGTGGTGACGCAACGGCAGGTGCCGGCCCCGGTTGGCACCTGCCGGAACAGTGTCAGTACGCGAACTCGCGGAACACCGGATCGACGTCGCCGTGCCAGCGGCCATGGAACAGCGCCAGCTTGCGTTCGGCCGGGGTCAGGCCGGACTCGACGATCTCCTGCAGCACGTCCAGGAACTTGCTCTCGTCCTGGCCGTCGGCATTGCGCGCCGCGCGGCGCTTGAGGCCTTCGACGGAAATCTTCACCGCTTCACGGGCCAGGTCGCGCACGCTGCCAGTGCGGAAGGGCAGGTTCATCGCATGCTTCGGCACGCCGTCGCGCAGTGCATGGCGCTCGGCCAGGGTGAAATCACGCACCAGGTCCCAGGCCGCATCCAGTGCGGTGTCGTCGTACAACAGGCCCACCCAGAATGCCGGCAGCGCACACAGGCGGCTCCACGGGCCACCGTCGGCACCGCGCATTTCCAGATACTTCTTCAGGCGCACTTCCGGGAACGCGGTGGTCATGTGGTCCGACCAGTCGCGCAGCGTCGGCAGCGCGCCCGGCAGCACCGGCAGCTTGGCCTGCATGAAATCGCGGAAGCTCTGCCCGCTGGCGTCGTGGTAGATGCCATCGCGGTAGGAGAAGTACATCGGCACGTCGAGCAGGTAGTCGACATAGCGCTCGTAACCGAAGCCATCCTCGAACACGAAGTCGAGCATGCCGGTGCGGTCGGCGTCGGTGTCGGTCCAGATGTGCGAGCGGTAGCTCAGATAGCCGTTGGGCTTGCCTTCGGTGAACGGCGAATCGGCGAACAGCGCGGTGGCGATCGGCTGCAGCGCCAGCGACACGCGGAACTTCTTCACCATGTCCGCTTCGGTGGCGTAGTCCAGGTTCACCTGCACCGTGCAGGTGCGGGTCATCATGTCCAGGCCCAGCGAGCCGACCTTGGGCATGTACGCGCGCATGATCTTGTAGCGGCCCTTCGGCATCCACGGCATCTCATCGCGCTTCCACTTCGGCTGGAAGCCCATGCCGAGGAAGCCCAGCTGCAGCTCACCGGCCACCTGTGCCACCTCGTTGAGGTGGGTGCCGGTCTCCACGCAGGTCTGGTGGATGGTCCCCAGCGCCGCGCCGGACAGTTCCAACTGGCCCGCCGGTTCCAGCGTGACCGAGGCGCCATCGCGCAGCAGGGCGATGGTGTTGCCGTTCTCCTGCACCGGCTCCCAGCCGAAGCGGACCAGGCCGTTGAGCAGTGCCTCAATGCCACGCTCGCCCTCGAAGGTTGGCGGTCGCAGGTCATCCAGGCGGAATCCAAACTTCTCGTGCTCGGTACCGATGCGCCACTGCGCGCGGGGCTTCTCGCCGGAGGCGATCACCTCCACCAGCTGCGAGCGGTCGGTAATGGGGGTATCGGCGACGTGGCTGGGGCTCGACAAGGGGAAGGCTCGCTGGACAGTGGCAGGGGATGTGGGGCCCGGGGCCTTCCATCGCAAGGGCGCACTATAGCGTGGCACCCCGTTGCGTCATGCGACGGTGACGGGTTTCAGCATCCTACCGACGCCCTCTTGACCCTCGTACACTCAAGCCATGAGCCGCCATTCACGACACCCCGAACTGCACCGCTCCGAGCGCGTCGGCTGGCTGCGTGCCGCCGTGCTGGGGGCCAACGATGGCATCGTCTCGGTGGCCGGCCTGGTGGTCGGCGTGGCCGCCAGCGGCGCCTCCGCAGCGACCATCCTGGCCACCGGCGTGGCTGGCACCGTGGCCGGCGCGATGTCGATGGCTGCTGGCGAGTACGTCTCGGTACAGACCCAGGCCGACACCGAAGACGCCGACCTGGCGATGGAAAAACGCGAACTGCACGAAGACCCGCACAGCGAGCTGGAAGAGCTGGCCGCGATCTACCGCCACCGCGGCCTGGACCCGGCGCTGGCACGGCAGGTGGCCGAGCAGCTCACCGCGCACGATGCCTTGGGTGCCCACGCACGCGACGAGCTGGGCATCACCGATACCCTGCGCGCGCGCCCGCTGCAGGCGGCGCTGGCCTCGGCCGGGGCGTTCACCTGCGGCGCCGCATTGCCGGTGCTGACATCGCTGCTCACCCCGGTGGACAAGGTTGCAGTGATCACCACCGGCAGCACCCTGCTGGGCCTGTGCCTGACCGGCGCGATGGCGGCCCGGGCCGGCGGCGCACCGCCGGTGCGTGGCGCGATCCGGGTGATGTTCTGGGGCGCGCTGGCAATGGCCGCCGCTGCAGGCGTCGGACGTCTGTTCGGCGCCCACGTGGCATGACCACCATGCTGCCCCCGGCCACCGTACTACTGGCCGAGATGGCCAGCCTGGCCGGCTGCGCACGCGCCGAAGGCTATGCATGCATCACCGCTCGCCAAGAGCATGGCGCCAGCTCGGTGGAGATTCCGCAACCACAGTTCGCGATCCTGCTGGAAGGCCGCAAGCAGGTGCGTACCGCGCACCAGTCGCTGGAATTCATCCCTGGCGACATCCTGCTGCTGACCCAGCGCTGCCGTATCGACGTGGTCAACAGCCCCGATCCGCGCAGTGGCCGCTACCTCAGCGCCATCGTGCCGCTGTGTGCCGAAGTGCTGGCGGCCGCACGCACGCTGTGGAGCGAGGAACTTCCCGCCGCTGGCCAGGCGATGGCGCGACTGTCGTTGATCGACCATGGCACGGTGCTGCGCCAGTGGCGGCAATCGCTGCAGGACGGCCGTTACAGCGAAGCCCGGCTGGCCCTGGCCTCGCTGGTATTGACCCTGTGCCGGCAGGGCCACGGCAACCTCTTGCTGCCACAGGCACCGAGCCTGGGCGAACAGATCCGCGACCGCATCGCCGCCGAACCGGCTCGCGACTGGCAATCGCGTGATGTGGAAGAACAGTTCGCGCTGAGCGGTGCGACCCTGCGCCGTCGCCTTGCGGCCGAGGACACCAGCCTGCGCCAGCTGCTCACCGAGGCGCGCCTGGCTCACGGGATGCAGCTGCTTTACACCACCGACCTGCCGTTGAAGACCGTCGCCGCACGCGCGGGCTACCGGTCTGCGGCGAGTTTCAGCAAGCGCTTCGCCGAGCAGTACGGACTGGCTCCTACAGACATTTGAGGGGGTTCGGCAGGGCTGCGCCCTGCACCTGCAGAGGCGACAGCAAGAGCCGAAGCAACAGCAACAGCAACAGCGGGCTATCCGTGGGATGGCGGGGCGGTGTCGGAGTGCGGGGACGCTGCAAGTACGTCCCTGTAAGCTTGGCAGCCGCATCCATGCGGCTGACACCCCGCACTCCGACACCGCCCCACCTTCGACGGGTTCACTCGGCTGTTGGTAGGTGTCGACCTTGGTCGACACGATTTTTCTGTCAGATGTCGAAATCGATCTGGGGTCAGATCCGTTTTCCTACGGAAAACGGATCTGACCCCACGAGCTGTTCCAACAGATCGCAGAAAACTGTCGAAGGCGGGGTGGGTCCGGTTGCGGGGGCGTGAGCGCCATGGATGGCGCGACCGAGCCTACAAGGACGTATTTACGGAGTCCCCCGCAACCGGACCCACCCCGCCATCCCACGGATAGCCGCTGTTGCCTCGGCCGTTGCTCTGGCTCGTAGCGGGTGCAGGGCGCAGCCCTGCAGACAACACCCCTCCCTGAGCATTCCGCGCAGTGGTTTGAGCGCCGTGCACACGCCGGCCACGGCACGCTGGGCGCAACGGAACCGCCCGTCATCCACCGAGAACCGCCATGACCCTGCGTCCCTTGCCGCTACGCGGCGCCCTGCTGCTGGCCCTGTCGTCCCTGCCGCTGGCCGCGCTGGCCGAAGCCACTTCGCCCGCCCCCACCCAGCAGGTCCCCGGCGTCTACCACCAGCGCATCGGAGCGCTGCAGGTCACCGCCCTGTTCGACGGCGTGGTCGCACTGGGCCGGCAGGAAGTGGTCGACGTGCCGCCAACGCTGGTCAGCCGCCTGCTGGAGGGCCGCTACGTGCCTGAAGACAAGAAGGGCCTGCAGACCGCGATCAACGCCTTCCTGGTGCGCCAGGGCAACCACCTGACCCTGGTCGATACCGGCACCGCGCAGTGCTTCGGCCCCGGCCTGGGCCAGGTGCTGGGCAACCTGCGCGCCTCCGGCGTGGACCCGGCCGAGGTGGATGAGGTGCTGCTGACCCACGCCCATCCGGACCATCTGTGCGGCGTGCTCGACGCGCAGGGCAAGCCGGCCTACCCGAATGCCACGGTGTGGCTGTCCAAGGCCGATGCCGATTACTGGCTCAATCCGGCCAGCGAGGCCACCGCGCCGAAGGGGGTGCGCTTCGCCTTCCCGCTGGCGCGCAACGCGGTGGCGCCTTACCAGGCCAGCGGCCACCTGCGCACGTTCAGCCCCGGCGATGCCCTGCCCGGTGGCGCGGTGGCGATGGATACCCATGGCCACACGCCCGGCCATGTCTCCTACCGGTTCGACAGCCAGGGCCAGTCGCTGCTGGTATGGGGTGATGTGCTGCACTTCCATGCGGTGCAGTTCGCGCACCCGGAAGCCGCGTTCGAGGCCGATTCGGACCGCAAGGCGGCCACCGCCAGCCGTCGCAGCCTGCTGCAGCAGGCCACCGCCCACGGTTGGTGGGTGGCCGGTGCACACCTGCCGTTCCCCGGCCTGGGCCATGTGCGTGGCGAGGGCAAGGCCTATGCGTGGGTGCCGGCGGAATA
>NZ_JAOCFV010000053.1:0-29503 GCF_029842145.1 Stenotrophomonas sp. GD03794 | reverse complement strand
GTCCTTCTGGAACTAAGGCCGAGGTGAGGGAGTATCTGGATACGGCCAGCCCTTGGGTCCAGGATCAGGTGCTGAGCGTCAAGGAGGCCGCCTCCGGGAAGACCACCACCCGGTACACCTACGACGCCCTGGCCAAGCCGAATGCCGTCTATCGTGCTGGGGCATTGCTGCAGAGCGTTACTTATGCCTCGGACGGCACGATCAGCAACGTGCGTGACGGGAAAGGGAACGAGACGCACATCCAGGACTGGTACAGAGGAGTGCCACGGTTGGTCATCAATCCGGATGGCACCACCAACCGCATGACGGCAGACGGGAACGGGTGGATCACCTCGACTACGGACGAACTGCAGAGGACCACGTCCTATCTGCACGATCCGATGGGGCGTGTGCGGGAAGTCCAACCACCGGTCGATGAGAACCAGTGGGCCAAGACAACCATCTCGTTCCGGCAGATCTCAGCTGATGAATACGGCCTCTCGGCGGGGCACTGGAGGGTCGATAACACTCAAGGAGCGCGCCGCCAGGAAACCTATCTCGACGCGCTTTGGCAGCCCCGTCTGGTGCACGAATACGATGCAAGCGACATGGCTGGAACCCAGCGGTGGGTCAGGAGCAGTTACGACAGCGAAGGTCGCCTTACGTTCACTTCCTATCCCTCAAGGGATAGCAATGTGGCGACTGGCACCTGGACCGAGTACGACGCACTTGGAAGGAGAACCTCTTCCTCTCAGGACAGTGAGCAGGGCCTGCTGATCACCACCATTGCCTACGGTATCAATGCCACGACTACGACGATTGACCCGCTAGGCCACCAGACGATCACTCGGTTTGATGCCTTTGATGGACCGGATTATGAGAAGCCTGCACAGATCATCCGGGCCGATGGCAGCAAAGTCAGCATTAAACGAAATGCTTTTGGACTTACGACGGAAGTAGCCCAGTCCGCTAACTGAAGGCACGACAAGAATGGAATTCGTGAACACTGGAAAACTGCGCATGGCCGCGGTTCTGCTGGGCCTTCTTCTTTCCTTTATCTGCCCGTCCGTACGTGCCCAGGTATGGATCGAGTTGGTGGGCCCAGCTCAGCGATCTTATACGGCACCTGCCACGTATCAGTTGCAACTCAAGAGCGGAAATACAGGCAGTGGCGGCAAATATGAATATCTTTCCGAGCCACAGCTGACACGAAATGGAGTCGTGATCTCCCGGCTCTCGGAGGGTATATACACTGAGAGCGGATTATCGGCAGGTACATATAACTATGTATTCAGTGCGTTCGGTGTGCGCAACATCAATGGCGATGAAGTTTCCAGGCGGCTGATCTCGCCCACCATTACGATTACAGTAGCGGCGCCACCAACTCCTTTCGATGGGGCTGAGTATGTCTCGGCAAGTTGGCCGGGGTCTGGCGACAGAGGTACGCCCTTCAGCGGCACGGTCACATTCCGGAATACAGGGAACACGACGTGGCGATCAGGGGGCGGCTATCGACTGGGACAGGCCGAGGCCTACGTTCTTGACGCTACCCTGCTGGGAATTGCCGAAGTTTCTGTTCCTCACGACGTAGCCCCGGGTGGGACGGTGACGTTCTCATTCAATGGCACCGCCGCCAAAGAGAATGGACCTAACACCATTCAGTGGCAGATGAATCGCAATGGTGTTCGCTTTGGAAGCACCAGCAATGAGCAAAAATTTGAGACGACAGGAAGGCTCAATCGTGGCGTGATGTATCAACAGGAAGTTCCGACCAGCATGGAGGCCGGGCGGACCTATCGCGTCAAGCTGAAGTTCACCAACACGGGTAACACGACGTGGTCGGCGTCGGCGGGCTATGCATTGGGGTCCTGGAATCCCAATGACAATCTCCGATGGGGCAGGGCGCGGGTTCCAATGCCGAATGATGTCATTCCACAGCTGCCTGCGTTCTTTGAATTCGATGTGGTAGCTCCTTCATTGCCAGGTGTCTACAGCTTCCAATGGCGGTTGCTGGAAGAGGGCAAAGAGTGGTTTGGTCGGGAAAGCGACAATGTCCAGGTCACGGTCAACGGGCCGCCGTCCAAGGTAATCGGCAACATCGATGGTGTCACCAGCGACGGTCAGATTCGAGGCTGGGCATGCTCGACGGGCATTGATTCGTCGATTGACATTCATGTCTACACCGGTGGAGCCGCCGGCAGTGGCGGGACGATCTTCCTGACCGGCAAGGCCGACTTGGCGAGTGAGCCGGCTGTGGCTACGACCTGCAAGGCGGGAGGCAATCATCGCTTCTCGCTTCCAATGAGCAACGAGCAGCGCCGCCAGCGTGCCGGACAACCGATCTACGTCCATGGAATATCCCCCGTCGGACAACCCAACAACACCATTGACGGCTCGGGCTCCTTTGCGGTTCCTGCGGCCCCCTCTGGCACTGTGTCCGCGTCTCCGGCCATGTGCCAGATTGCAACGGATGCCCAGACCTGCAACATCACCTTGGCCTGGTCGGCCACGGATTCACGCGCAGAGCTAAAACGTGATGGCGGCTCGTTGGTAGGCACTGGAGCCAGCGGCTCCGTTGTTGTGCCAATCGGCGCCGGAACGAGCCACTTTACGCTCTCGGTTGCCGGTGATGCGGTTGCCACAGCAGTTGCCACCGCCAAGGCTGCTCCTACCGTGCCCGTCAATCCAGACAATCCGGCCCCAACGGTGGCCCGGCGATACGTCTACGACGACAACCTCCGGCTGTGCAAGGTCATCGAACCTGAGACCGGGGCGACCGTGTTTGGCTACGATGCGGCCGGGAACATTGCCTGGAGCGCGATAGGGCTGGATTTGCCCAGCCTGACCGAGTGTAACCGTGACGCGCCCCAGGTTGCGGCTCGCCGTGTTTCACGCCACTACGATAGCAGCAATCGCCTACAGACCGTGGTCTACCCCGATGGACTGGGTGATCAGCAGCTTGAGTACACGCCTACAGGTCAGCTGAAGACCGAAAGGGTCTTCAATCAGGATCGGGTACCGGTGGTGACCACCCGTACCTATAACTCAATCGGGTCGGTGATCAGTCAGAGTCGTGTGGTGGGCAGCGCCAGCGCCCGGTCCCTGGCATTTGGCTACGACCCTATGGGGCAACACATCCGTACGGACTATCCCGATGGCTACTCCGTCCGGCAGTCCTTGAACGCCTTGGGCCAGCCCGTACAGCTGCAAGATGGCACCGGCGCCGTGCTCGCCAGCAACGTCGCCTACGCTCCCAGTGGCGAAACCACCGCGCTGACCTACGGCAACGGCATCGTACGTAGCGTAACCGAGAACGCGCGACAGTTGACCAGCCGCATCGTCGACGGTGGTGTGATCGATCTGAGCTACAGCTATGACGCAGCAGGAAACATCACCCAGATCCGCGATGGCGTGCGCGGCGACTCCGGGACGATCAGCCTGGGCTACGACCGCCTCGACCGGCTGATTCAAGCCAGTGCTCCGGCCTATGGTGGCAATGGGCAATACACGTTCGGCTATGACACGCTGGACAACATCGTCTCGATGCGATTGCCGGGAAAGCGGGAGCGTACGTTCCACTACGACGCCCGCAATCGCCTGGAGTTGCTGCGGGACCCCGGTGGCAATGGCGTCTCTGGATTCTCCTATGACGCGGCAGGCAATCTGGCAATCCGTAACGGCCAGACGTTCACCTACGACGTGGGTGGTCGGCTCCGTGCCGCAGGGAATGTGCAGAAGTACTTCTATGACGGCGCAGGACTGCGCGCATCCGCATCGGGCAGTTCAGGAAGTTCAGGCGGCACACCACTCATCCCGGGGCTGGAGGAACCGATCACAGTTCCGCTGGACGGGAGGCCGATCCAGCTTCCTGTGGAAGGAGGGGCGTCCGAGCTTTTCGTAGACGCATCAGACATTCCAGATCGCACCTGGCAGTACCTGGTGGGCGGGGAGCTGATCGAATCCACCCAAGGCGGGGAGACTTCCGACTACATCTACCTGGGCAAGCGACTGCTAGCGATTCGCACCAGCTCTTCAGCTGGTGCAACTCTCACCTACCTTCATCACGACGCGCTCAACACCTTGGCGGCCACCAGTGGCGCCAATGGTGCGGCTCTAACTCGTCACTTCTGGTCGCCGTATGGCGAGGCAGACGCCGCACCCGCTGCAATGATTCCTGGCTACTCGGGTCACCTTGTAGACGTAGACACGGGACTGGTCTACATGGGGCGGCGCTACTACGACCCGCAGCTGGCGAGGTTCATTTCTCCCGATCCGTTGGCATCCAGCACCTCCGGGGTGGCAAACTTCAATCGGTATCGGTACGCGAGCAACAACCCATTCCGATTCTCGGATCCCACGGGCGCGTGCGATCAGGCGACTGGGTCCCACATGTGCAATGGCAAGGGGTTTGCCGGAGATAGGCTCAGCACCACGCAGTACACGGCCGGAGGCATTCCCAAGTACGACCCTGGTGCCCCCGCACCTGCGGAGGCGGTCAAGGCGACAGGACTGGATGCCGTCGCGGAATACTTCGAGGAACGGAACTTCTTCATTGGGCAGGGGAGCTTGACCGATTTCGGCGCCGTGTCGGAAGCGATCGTCGTTCCCCTGATGAACTCTCCAACGGGATCAACGGCTGCAGGCGGCCTCAAGCTTGCCTCCGCCATGGTGGTACTGCGCGAAGCCAATGCAGCCAAGGGCTTTGGGAATCTTTCACGAGCTGCTGAATTTGGGGTTATGCCCTACAATGCACTGCGAAGGGCTGTTGCGGGAACGGGGCTCAAGAGTCACCATCTGCTTGAGAAGAGGTTTGCCGAAGTGGTGGGGCAGAAGCAATCTCAGATGCTCTCCGTCGCAGTTACGGAAGCGGAGCATCAGCCGTTTACGAATGCGTGGCGGAGAGCTTTCCCATATGGAACTAACTACAGGCAGTTGAGTGCTGATCAGGTTATGAACAAGGCCCGCGAAATTTATGCAAATTACCCAGCTTTCCTTAAGGAATTAGGCCTTTAAGGTTTATTTATTCATGAAGGTAAAGTATCGCTTCACCTTTCGCTGGACAGCTAAGCGCGCGCTAGAGCTTGAGCAGATCGGCGCCACTGTTGATCCACCATCTGACTTCACTGGGGAGTGCATTATTGGCGTCGTCCATTCAGCTGAAGGGGCTCCAGAATGGGCGGGAGCTTCCTCGCTGATCAGGGAATGGGGTGGCTCTTTCCTTGTGACGACGGATTTTTCCGCCACTGAGATTGCGGCTGCGGACTATTGTGAGCTTCAGGTTACCCATGCCAATGGGTATCCTCAGCCGGAAGATGATTTTGGATTTCGGGAGCAAACTTACGACACGTCTAACTACTGTGATGAGTGCGGAGCCTGGGCGGTCCAGGTTGCGCCGTTCCGTGTACGGAAGTCATTGAAGTGGGGGCGTAACGCATTCCTCAAGCTGTTCTGGGTTGAAGATGCTATTTTCATGCATAGGGATGTTTGGCAAGCGCACCTTGCTCCACTCAGCATTGAAACGTGGCCGGTTGAGGACACCAAGGGGAATGTTCTTGATCACATCGTGCAGCTACGTGCTGATACGAGCGTGGCGTTGCAGATGGAGGAGGGCTTGGGAACTCGCTGTCCGAAATGCGGGCGTGTTCGCTACATGGGCCCAGAGCGAGGATTCCTCCCGGCGCCAGTTGGGGCTCCAAATCTTCCCATCTTCCGAAGCGAGCAGTTCTTTGGAGCAGGCCATCAGTCCTCCAATGCCATCCTCATCAGGCGGGACGTCGTCGCGGCGATCCAGTCAGCCAAGCTGAGGGGGGTCAAGCTCTGGCCTTGTGCCGCATCAGTGTAATGAACCACACGCCCCTGTTGCTCATGTTGGTTATGCTCACCGGGGAACATCTCCAGTCGCAGGGAAGCCGGGCACGGGCAGATTGCTGGCATGGCATGGCCGGTGAGGGTAAAGTCCGTAGGTACTACGGAGTCAAGCGTACTACGAATGCGGATGGCCGAATTGTTTGCCGGAAAGCGAGCCGGCCACTTGCGATGGCTACATCGGTGCGCAGAGTCAGGCCGCGTTGCCCACTCCGTAAGCCATCTGACCCGTTGGAGACCCCCATGCCGTACGTTGCCATTAAGCCCTAGGCGGGCAAGTCCGAAGAAGAAGAGCAGCGCATCGCCGACGCAATGACGCAGGCCCTCAAGGATTCCATCGGGTCGACCGCCGAATCGGTGTCCGTCTCAATTGAAGATGTGCAGCCGTCAGCGTGGATGGGCGAGATCTTCGAGAAGAATATCGTCAGGAACAAGCACTTGCTATACAAGCGGCCAGGTTATGCCGACATCCCCGAATGATCTGGGCGGGGTCGTTGCAGGCAACTCGTCTGGTGACCCGGTGGATGAGGTAGATGAGTATGCCCATCTCTGGGATGGGTCTGATCCCGGCTGGACGTTGAACCACACCCGATGGCACTCCGCCGAACTGGCCTTGGTGTTCGCGGCGTCGGGCCCTTCCATCAAGGAGATTGTCGCCTTGCGGAGTGCGCTACCGACTTACGCGGCTCGATCCGCTGCCGAGATCCTGTCCGCACTCAGAGGGTGTGAACGCGTCGCCCTCGGTACTCATCCCGCGTTCGAAGCGAGGGGAATCGCGGACCGCTGCCGAGGCGTGGGCCTCGCTGTCGAGTGGGTAGCGCGGGACGTCTCCCGTTACGTGCTCAGCAACAACGTTGCCGGATCCTGGCTGATCATTGAGGACGACGAACTTGCTAGGTCGGTCTATGACCGGGCGATGCGTGAAGGCATCCGAGTGGTTCACACCGACGCGTGATTCTCTGCGGCCTGGGCGTCAAACGCCCCAGCCCCGCTTCGCGCCGTTTATCCTCTTGAGGTACTGAACCCTCTGGAAACGAACGCCACGCGCACCAGTTCGCGGAGGCACGTTCATCTCGATTGTCGTCTGCTCTTGGCCGAAAGCAGACGCTAAGCGGGCAGGGGATCAGGAAGATCTATCGGGGGTAGGGAAGGGCGGTTCTGGACAGCTGTAGCCCAGCTCCCAATGATCTACTCAGGCGTCTCGCGAACGTTAGCCAGCAGATGCGTGGACCAATGTGTCAAGTATTTACGTTCGTGCTGTGGGCTTGGGTAGATTGCTTGAGCGAGTCGAATCGACGATAGTTTCGACTGACCGAGTCCGGCTAACGGCATCCATGTCCAAGCGCAAGCCCAAGAAGCCTCATCGACGCACGTTTCAGGCGTCCAAGCACCCGCTCAGCGACATGGAGAAGGCGCTCAATCGTAGTATCGAGGCCGTTCGCGCTCACCTGATTTCAGTGAATGCGATCGACGCGTATCTCGCCCTGCTCATTTCCGAACTGTGGTTGCCCAACCTTTCGGCGCAGGCCCGCCAAGCGTTGGCGCTGTCGGTCTTTGTCTCCCTCAAGGCGCCTGCCTTTGGCGAGGGGAGCCTGACCACCTACGCGCACTTCAGCGGCTTCATCAGCCGCTTGTACGAGTTGTTGCCCACGCTTCCCATGTTTGACGACTACGTGCCGGAGTTGGACTGGGGCCAGGTGCGCGTTGTCTTTGAAGGCAAGACCTATCGCCTCATGTACGGCGGTGCCTTCGAGCGCATGCCCGATTTCATCGAGACCTTTCGCCTGGCTAGTACCGGAGGCGGAGCGGGGCGCGTGGACATGCATGCCGCGCTGACGGTGCATGAGCAATTGTTGGACAACATTGCGCAGCCGAAGGCGGTTAGCGGCCTAGGCTCGGGACACCTTGAGGTGCCGCCGGAAACCTTCTGGGTACAGGCGCTGAAGGTGTTGCGGGCGATTCCAGGGGGCACCGCCAATCTGGCCCCGAGTCCAGCTCTCGTCGCTCGCCCCGGTGCCATCCCACCGCTGGACGCGGCCACGTTCATGACCAAATTTATGACGGGCAAGCTGTTGCCCTTCGCTTGGCTGGAGTTGGAAGGCCAGCGCTTCCCGCTCAGCCCGCGGAATCTTTGCGCCGTGGTGATCCAGCACTGGGAAGAGCGCGACGCCCGGCCAAGCGCTCAGCTGGAACGCGACACGGCGACGCAAGCCGCCCGGTTCCTCGAAGCGCGCTTTCGACCGAGGGACATCATCCCGGGGCCGCTGCGTGTGTCGCTTCGCCACGCAAAGCTGCCCGATCTGCAGGTCGGCGCATTGCTCAGCACGCGAGAGGCGCTTTGGCTGGTCGTCTTGGTCGATGTCCGGCGTGCGAAAGACTTGCCTGCGTCCGAGCAGCGGCTTCGCGCCTTGATAGATGAAGATGACGGATTGGTGGCGCAAGAACTGGCTACCGGCCAGATCATGCACATGCCGCTTCAGGGACGCTCGCCCGATACGGTGCGCCTGCTCGCGGTCATCGTCGCCCCCATCGCCGGCGGCGCCTCCGTCGTGATACCACATTCGTCCGACATTCGGACCTTATTCCTAGTGGATTTGGTGTCGATCGTCGAGTCGGTCGAGCGATCGCAGGACTTGGACGACTACTTCGCCTTCGTCGATGCCAATGAGGAGTCGGCCTCGCCCTTCACCGGTCCGATGGATAAATTTGCCGCGTATCGACAGTCCCACGGCGTGCTCATCAGCGGCGCGATTCGTCCGACAATGATCATGCTCGATCCGCACGGCGGGTCGAACTTTCGGTATGAGGCACTTCGAAGTTTCTGGGCTTCGGCACCGCGCCGGTTTCCGGACGACGCCCCCACCACGTGGAAGGTGAAGCCTGCCGACAAGACTTTGCGGCAGCTGACCCATCGCGGCCGCCCACAGCTATCGTGGTGCACTGACGGGACCGGTCCCACCTTGCATTTCATGCTCGATGTCGATGCACAAGACATCGAGGTTCGGAACGGCGGCTTGTTGGAGTTGTTCATCCACTGCGTAGCGGATGCATGGAATGAACGGGCGGAGTTGTTTCCCACGAATCTGTTCGCACAGCAACGCATCGTGACCCATTGTCGCGCCAACCTGGAACGCTTGCCGGCGGAAAGCGGCTGCGAGCCCTCGACCGAAGCGCTGCTCACCACTTGGAGAATTCGCGAGCGCAATGCCGATTCGCTCATCCTCGAAGTCGAAGTCGACCTTTCCCAAGTCGCGGCGGACCTGGAAGATGCCTCGGATGCCCGGTTCGAGGCGTTTTGCGCCGGCGAATGGCTCCGGGGCGCGTGCGTATTGTTAGGAATCCCCTTCGACGGACAGGTACAGCGCGCATTGGCGGCAACCGCTGACCGAACGCCGCGCTTCACCCTTTCTCACCGGGAGCGCACGGTAGACGTGCCCGATTACCCCGACCCGATATTGGCGGAACCCGAACACTTCAAGCTAGCCCGGCGCGACCTCGCGATGGAGTTCCGGGCCGAAGGCATCGCACCTGGCCGCTACGAACTCAAGCCAGCCAAAGCGGTGATCGATAAGATTCGCGATCGCTATCGGGCCTTGGTGCACGATCACATTCGCCAGTTTGATCGGCAGGCATTCGTGCACCTGGCGGTCGAGCAGTTCGATCACCTGGTCGCCGAGTACGACCGCGAGAGCACACGGCTTCGCGTGAGCCTGACGCACGACGTGGACTTTGATCGAACCGAGCAACAAGCCAAGGCGCACGAAGAATTCATCCAGATGACGCGAAATGTTCGCTACCTGCTGGAGTTGGCGTACAGTCGGGGCGAATCGGGGGGCACGGTGCCCACGGTAGAAGAGTGGCAACGACTGGTTGCGCAGGTTGATTGGCTGCTGGTGCTGTATGGAGCCAGCGACACCTTGCATAACGAACTGGAAGTCGGCGGCGTCGACGTGGACAGCGACTTCATCCCCGAAGTCTTCTACGACGGCAACGATGACCGGTCCTATCAGCAAGAAGCCGCAAACGAGCTGCTGGAGCTCGGCGCTGACGAAGACCGCGTCGCGTCGATGGACGAGGCGCAAAGGCAACGGCTCAATGCGGCTTTCGTGAGCAGCGTCGGTTTTTCCTTGGCCACCCTGTTGCCCGTGTTGGCGGTGCTGGGTCGGTGGGCAAGCGCCAAGGAGGGAGCGGTGCCGCTAGCGTGGTCGTACGAGGGGTCCAAGGCAGACGTCCTGGCGACCCTCAATGCGCACGTTCCGGTGCCGGTGCCACTGGCCGAGGTGGAAGCGGCGTTGAACTTTCTGACCCTCGACGCCAGCCGCGTCTGCTTGCTCACCGGTGTCGATAAGGAAACAGACGATGTGCCGATCTGGGAGCACCGCAAGCGCGCGCACCGCTACGGCATTCGCCCCATACTGCGGGTCGGGCAGGACCGGCTATTGTGGGGTGCAGCCGCTGCGCATCGCGCCTTAGGCATCTGGAATGGCTCGTTCTCGGATGGCTACCCGCCGGCTGACTTTGGGTATCCGGAGATTGAAGCTGTCGCTGAGGCAATCAAGAAGAACATCGAACATGACCTGGAAATGCGCGCTGTCGAAGTGTTTGGCCGGCATCTGACGTACGTCGAGCATGGCGTCGACTTCCATCGGCGGTTCAAGCGAGAAGGCTTCGAGGACGTCGGCGATTTCGACGTACTGGCCTACCACCCGGAAGACAACCGGTGGTTCATGGTCGAGTGCAAGTACAACAAGCCGGCGTTTTGCATCAAGGATATGCGACGCCTTCGCGAGGAAGTCTTCGGTAAGACGCCGACGACGGGGCAGCTAGCGAAGATCGCACGTCGGCGCGCGTTCCTGGAGACCCATGCGGCACGACTGCTCGAGCTATTGAAGTGGCCCAAGGGGCCCGTTGTCGAGCAGCGGATCGAGGACTTGTACGTGTGCCCGCGAATCTTCCCATTTATGCGCCGCACGCCGCGTCCGGTGCTCACTGAGTTCGTTCGTCTGGGCAAGCTCGACGCACTGGTACGCAGTCGCCTGGATGGTGGAGCGGAGCCCTGTGGGTAGGATCGGTAGTTATCCCGCGTTGGCGCGGGATTGGCATGATCGTGAAGAGCGCGGGGCAAGGGGTATGTAAGACCACTTTCGGCAAGCGCGGTTTCGACTTCATACTGATCGCGCAGCAGGGCTTACAGCTGGACCCGTTACTGCGCGGCCTTTACGAAGAGCACGTACACGTTCGGCAGACATCAATCTTGCGCAGCAAGACGAAACCAATCTAGGACCAGCGCGCAGCTACCACCGATCCCCAGCTGTACTGCATCGCCAGCGGCGAGGGGCTAGATGGAAATGGCCGCCACACTGAGGCCATGTGCACGTGCTTGACAGAGCAGGGGACACGTTACGAGCTTAGTCAACCGGAATGCCGCACGCTGGCGCACAATGGCCCGGTCTACAATCCGTGTAAGGCAACGCAGCCGCCTGCACCGGCACCGCCAATGCCGGCAGTGGCCGGCCAACGTAATACGGTCGGCATACCGGGCGCAGTGATCAGCCGCGGCGAACGCGCCAACGGCAGCATCAGTTCACGTGTCATAGCAGCAGCTTGCCGCCGAGCGTTCCACTCCATCAGCCCCATTGCGATCACGACCAACAGCGTCGCGCTGACCGCTATGTAAAGCCAGGGCGACGTTGGCTCACTGGCGGCGCTTGGGCCCCGGTACCGGCAGGACTGCTGCTGGCGGCTCGGCGTCGGGTCCAGCCATCGCTACCGCCGAACGCTGTTTGCGTGGGCTCACAACATCCCGCAGATTGACGACAGTCGCAGGACGCTGGCAAATGCCGTCGCTCCGATTGAGCCTGTTTCTGGAACTGTCGATCGATGAGGCCGAGCGGGCAGCTTCCATCATCCGGCGCCATTCCTCCGCTTGGCAGGTGGTGAACGACAGCCAGGCCAGATCCTCGGGAAGCAGCTCGCGACCTTCAGGAGTGATCAGGCGATCACCGAGGAAAGAGAAACCGGCCCAAGGGCCGGTCAGGTCAATACGGTGGTGCGGGTCGAACTCAATCATGCCGCGATCTCATCCTTGGCCGGGGTCCCGGGGCACAGGCAAGAGCCGAGCCAGAGGCCCAGCCATTGCCACGCGGAAGAGACGAAGGCTCGGATTGATGGTCGGCAGGGAATCATTACGTACAGGGCCAAAAGCTGCCTAAGCGACTGAATTTCAAGGTTGATTGCTCGTCTCTCGGGCAGGTTCTCCCCATCTATGGGGTCTGTTCAAGCACCTTGGCTGTGTAGCTCAGCGGCGCCACTTCCCTTTCAAGATCCAGGTGGTAATCGCCGAAGCGATTGATGTGGCTGGTCCGATAAGGCGACAGACCGGCCAGGATCTCGGGCGTCAGTTCGATCCCCTCCTTCCGCATCTCAGCCAACGTCCGGCTCATACCCTCCACGTTGTGGAGGATGATCATGTTGGCCACCAGCTGGCTGTACTTGATGATCTTGCGCTGCTCGTGTTGGACGTTCTCAGCGATGATCCCTTGGCTGCCAAAGAAGACCCACTTCACGAAGCCGTTGTATTCCTCGCTCTTGTTGGTCGCGGCATTGATCGTTTTGCGGATCTCGTTGTCATCAATGTAGCGAAGCAAGAACAGCGTTCGGACGGCCTTGCCAAGTTCCCGGAATGCGAAGTACAGCTTGTTCTTCCGGCTGTAGGTGCCCAGCCGGCGCAGGATCGAGGACGCGGTGATCTTGCCCAATCGGATTGAGATCACCACCCGCAGCATGTCGTGAAGATGGGTGGCGATCAGTTGCCAGTCGATGCTGTCCCCGAACAGTGCCTGGATGTTTTTATAGGCCCTGCCCGGTTCGGGCCGGAAGAATGTCAGGTCCTTGATGTTTCGGATTCTGGGCATCAGCTGGATGCCCAGCATGTGGGCCAAGCCGAAGACCGGATAGCTTTGGGCCTGCGTGTCGCCATGGACGATCTCAGGCTGGATGTCGGAAGTGTTGGCCAACAGGCCGTCCAGGATGTAGATGCCCTCGTGCACGCCACAGGGAATGAAGTGGCTGAACAGCGCCACGTATTTGTCGGACACATGGTAGTAGCCGATGCCGCCATAGCCGCCGTACCGGATGTGGTACTCCGACAGCAGGTTGTCTTCGTAGACGCTCCACTTGGTGCCATCTGCTGACGCGCTCTTACCGCTGCCCCAATAGCCAGGCAGGTCAAATTTGTTGTAGGTATTGATGACCTCTACGATGGCCTTCTCAAGCACATCCTCGGTCACGTATTTCAGGTTGAGCCAAGCGACCTGGCGCCGGCTGAAGCCCTTGATCGACCGCGCCGTCTGCGTCGGCCCCAGGTTGCAGCCATAGCAAAATAGCGTGGTGATCACGCGTCGGGGCAGATCTTCGACTTGGCTCTCGGTCCCGGCGATCGGGCGGAAAAAACGGTGCAGGTCCAGCCATTGGCTGGCATCGATCAGGACATCTACGATGCTGGACTCTGGGAGTCGTTCGGCGATGAGGCGATCCACGGTGGTAATCGCGCTGGAGACTTCGGCCCGTTGCCCCTTCCGCAGCACCAGGCGCCCATCCAGGATGTCCGCATGAACGTTCTCCGGGAAACGCGCGTCGACCTCATCGGCCAAAGCCGTCAATTGTGCGCGCAACCCCGCCACGAAAGACTCGGCGTCGGTGGGCAGGCCTGACACCTGGCCATAGGCTTCCAGTTCCTGGGCCAAGGTGGCCTCATCGACCAGCTGCTCGCGGTAATCGTCAAAGCGCTCGCTGCTGGGAATGAAGAGATCGCCGGACTTCAGTTCGTCCTTGACCTGCACCAGCACGGCCAGCTCGAAGTACTTACGGTGCATCCAGCCAGCTCCTGCCGCGCTGGCCCGTTTGCCGAACACGTGCTGACGCCAGAGCTTGGACATCCAGTCGAAGTCCTTTTCCGGGTCCAAACCGAGGAAAGCGACCTCGATCAGCTCACGGCGTTGGTTACGCAGCGAGAGCACGGCTGCGATCAAGGGCTCCATGCCGGCATCGTGGCTGGTCGCCCGCAAGTTCATGAGCTCCAGCCCATTGAACAGCAGCGGCCTGACCGCGCCGTAAGGTTGCAGCATGAAAGGCAGGTAGTTTTTCCCTGCGTAGGCCATATGTTCTTCGCATTCGGCCAGCAAGGTGGACACTTCCGCTTCCAGACTATTGTCGATCGCGTCCACGCGCTGGCTATCGCTGCCGTCGAGCTGGTAGGCCTGCAGGATCTCCTTGAGCTGGCCGATGAGGAAGTCGGCGCGTTTGGCATGTTCGAGCTGATAGGCCAGCAGCTTCTGCTGCGCGGTGTTCTCCAGCCCGCGCACCTGCTTGATGAACAACTCTGCCGCATCGTCTAATGTCTTGGCATGCTGGGCGCGGATGAAGATGGTGGCCAGCGCATAGCGCTTGTCCTCACCCAATTCGGCCAACTCGCTGGCGTCATACGCCCGGGCCATTGCACGGAATTGCTTGAGCTTGGGGACCGGTACATCGATTGGAGGCAGTTGCTCCGCCAACTGCTGCAGCATACGGATGTGCTGCAGATAGAACCGGACCTCTTTGTTGGTCGGCCGGCCAGGCTCGCGCTTGAGCGAATGCCAGCCGGTAAATTTGGATCCTTCCGGTGCGCGCAGTAGCTCATCAATCAGCGTGCGCGTGGCAGGCGTCAGTGCGTGGCTGATACTGCGGTAGTAGCCCAGGTTGACCCGTTCGCGCGCCCCGATAGCGGCCATCTCAAGGGTCCGGAAGCCTGGTAGCTCGTAGCGATGGTGCACCAGCTCTTCGAGCAGGACGTTCACGATGTCCGGGATGGTGTGCTTGGTCTGGGCTGCGGCGGTGGCCACTGTGTCCAGCCAAGACAACCCAGATTTGTCCAACGGGCGTACCCCAATGAACTGCCGAAGCTGCGGCATGTGCCGGCGTTTGCTGCCAGAGCTGTCATAGCGATCGAGCTGGTCAGAGGCCAGCACACGCCCGAGACGGGCGGCCTTGGCGATGTGCTGCCGGATCCGCTCAGGTACCTCCGCCAACAGCGTGAAGTAGCCTAAGCGTTGGAAGAGCTTTAGATGGATCAGTACCGCCAGCTGCGGACCCGGCTGGGTGGTCAGCTGCTTGGCAAATGCAATCTCAGCGGCGCTCGGGGTGTAGATCTCCTCCAGTTCCTTGGCGGTAGGATCAGGCTTCAGTCGCGGGTAGGCGGTCTCGTGAAGGGTAGCCATTGGATCCGGAGGTTATGAGGGGGGTCAATCCCAGTGGCGGCCGTCGTCTGTACTGAGAGACGCTTCCAGGAAACACTGGTGCGTATCGGCCATGCGGTGCATGTCATCGAGCAACGTGGCCAGGATTTCATCCAGATCCCGGTCGGGATCGGTGGGAACAGTCAACCGGTACTCGCTGCTGGCGGTGTTCAGCCGCACCGCTTGGAACGGGGCCAAGCAGATCTCTTCGATTCTGCCCCGGGCCTTGGCCGCGCCGCGGCCGGCGCGGGCAAACGGGGTCAGCACCATGCGTAGGAGCAGCTGCAGGGCAGATTTGACCTCGGGCGCCGGCAGCGCCATCGCCGGAGCTGGCGCGGTTGGGCTGGGCAGGCTCGCTTCAATGCGATCCCGGGCGAACGGGTCACGCCCGTCCAGGTAACGCATGGCCGACTGAACATCGCGCCAGCCCACGTACTCCATCAACGCCTTCATGTCCCAGCCCTGATCGTTGGCCCAACTAGCAAAGCCGCGGCGCAGCGAATGGCTGCTGTGGAGCCCCGCATCGGCAAAGCCGGCACTGGCCAGCAACTAGCGCAGCAGGCGCACCAAACTGTTGGGATGGAGCCCTTCGGCACTTACGTGGCCCCACTGGTTGATTGCCCGAAACACCGGCCCGTCTTGCACGTTTGCCGCCTGCAGCCACACTTGGGTCGCCTCTACCGGACACAGCCGCGACAACGCCGGCACCTTATGGGTAACGCCGGCCGCTTGGCGATCGCCCTTGCTGCGCGGCAGGAAGCAGGTCATCCCCTGTCCCGGCACCAGCGTGAGATGGGCCACTTCCAGACGCAGCAGTTCATCGCCACGGAAGCCACGCCAGAATCCGAGCAGCACCAACGCGCGATCCCGCTGATGGCGAAGCGCCGCCGCCCCGTCGCCCCGGGCATGGGCCGCAGCAATCGCTGCGGCCAGCCAGTCATCGAGCTCGACCAGCCGCCGGATCTGCAGTGGCGCAGCCTGCTTGACCCGGGTCGGGTGGAGGGTCTGAATCCCTTTAAGTACCTTGCGCACCAGTGGCGAGCGGGTGGGATCCACAAATCCGTGATCCCGATGCCAAAAAGCGATCGCCGCCAGGCGATGCCGCAGCGTGCTGGTGGCCAGGGTCTGCGCGTAGGTGGCCAAGTACCGCGCCACACTGTCTGGGGTGGCCGGAAGGTGTCCTTGCCACTCGACCTCAAAGTGCCGTAACGCCGAAGCGTAGCTGCGCACAGTGTTCTCGCGGGTGGCGGCATCAATGTACTGATCGAGGATAGTCACCTGGCCCAGAACACGCACGTTTCAAAGGTGGCCGGCCAATCGTCCATCATTCGACGCAACTATGCAGATTGTGCTAGGCTCTCCAGCCAGCGGCCGCAAACAACAGCGGACCCAACTCTACTCCCGAGCCAGTGCCCATAGTGATTACGCCGCCCTAAATCCTGTCATCGGATCAAGCCCGCAAGCGGGCTTAGGGTTGTTATTTCGTAAATCACACTGTTGGCCCGACGACCAGTCGGGACTAGGGATATTCTGTTTTGACTACGCTTACTCGACTGCGCCAGGACTGGCTCGGCAATATTCGTGGCGACTTGCTTGCCGGCATAGTTGTTGCGCTCGCTCTAATTCCTGAGGCCATTGCGTTCTCAATTATTGCCGGGCTTGATCCCCAGGTGGGCCTCTACGCCTCATTCTGCATTGCAGTGGTTATCGCCTTTACCGGCGGTCGTCCGGGAATGATCTCGGCAGCTACCGGGGCCATGGCGCTGCTGATGGTTGGCTTGGTGAAGGAGCACGGACTGCAGTATTTGTTGGCAGCGACGCTCCTAACCGGGATGCTGCAGATCTTGGCTGGCACGTTTAGGCTCGGGGCGTTGATGCGTTTCGTCTCGCGCTCGGTCATCACCGGTTTTGTCAATGCGCTGGCGATCCTGATTTTCCTGGCGCAGCTCCCCGAGCTAACCAACGTCCCTTGGACCGTTTATGCGATGGTCGCCGCAGGGTTGGCCATCATCTATCTGTTGCCACGCGTGACCAAGGTCATTCCCTCGCCGCTGGTGGCCATCGTGGTCCTGACGATAGTCGCGCTCCTGCTCAAGCTTGATATCCGCACCGTGGGGGACATGGGCGAACTACCCGACAGCTTGCCGGTGTTCTTGTTGCCTGATGTTCCCTTGAATCTAGAGACACTGAAGATCATTTTCCCGGTTTCCGCCACATTGGCGGTCGTGGGCCTGCTGGAATCGATGATGACTGCAAAGATCGTCGATGATCTGACCGATACGCCGAGCAACAAAAACCGCGAAGCGGTCGGTCAGGGCATAGCCAACATCGCATCCGGCTTTGTTGGCGGCATGGCCGGTTGCGCCATGATTGGCCAGTCTGTCATCAACGTTAAGTCCGGCGGTCGTGGTCGCCTCTCATCACTGGCCGCGGGCGTATTCCTATTGTTGATGGTGGTATTTGCAGGCCCTTGGGTAAAGCTGATTCCCATGGCGGCGCTGGTCGCTGTAATGATCATGGTCTCCATTGGCACTTTCAACTGGGGTTCACTGGCGGCACTTAAGGCAAATCCCAAGACTTCTAGTGTGGTGATGATCGCCACAGTTATCGTGACGGTGTCCACCCATGATCTGGCAAAGGGCGTTTTGATCGGCGTACTGCTCTCGGGGCTGTTCTTTGCTCGCAAGGTAGGCCAGGTGCTTCATATCGGCTCCACTTCTGAAGAAGGTGGGCGTCTGCGGTGCTACACCGTGACCGGGCAGGTTTTCTTTGCCTCGGCTGACCAGTTCATTGCTAGCTTCGATTTCCGCGAGGCTTTGGAGCGCGTTCAAATTGACGTGGGCCGTGCCCACTTCTGGGATCTCAGCGCGGTGGGCGCACTGGACACGGTTGTGGTGAAGTTCAGGCGTGAAGGTACTGAGGTCGAAATCCTAGGAATGAACGAAGCCAGTGCGACGCTGGTGGATCGCTTGGGCGTCCACGACAAGCCCGACGCCGTCGAGCGGCTGATGGGCCACTGAGGAAGCAACCATGACAGACAAGATTGGACACTCCCATATAGATCACAGCGGCAGTGTATTGGCCGCCACCGACGCATCCGCTTACAGCGAGAGCGTGGCGCATTACGCCGCTTGGGCAGCGCACAGACTGGAAGCCCCGCTGGAATACCTTCATGTGCTTGACCGCCATCCGGAAGCGGCCAGTACCGCGGACTTCAGTGGGAACCTCGGAGCGGATGCCCAGCCCAGGTTGCTGGAAGGGCTCGCCTTGCTGGACGAGACCCGCAGCAAGCTGGGCCAAGAACGAGGCCGCCTAGTGCTGCAACAGGCCAAGGGGATTGCGGCCGCTTTCCATGGCATCGAGGCGGAGACGCGGATGCGGCATGGGTCCTTGGTGGACACCCTCATCGAGTTGGAAGGCGATGCACGCCTGTTTGTCCTTGGCAAGCGTGGCGAGCATGCGGATTTCGCCAAGGGACACCTGGGCAGCCAACTGGAACGCGTGGTACGTGCAGTCCATCGCCCATTGCTGGTGGCGTCGCGCAGCTACACGGAAATCGAACGCGTGCTGATCGCGTTCGATGGGAGCGCCACGACCCGCAAGGGCGTGGAAATGGTGGCGGCCAGCCCGTTGTTCAGTGGACTCGATATCCGTGTGCTCACCGTCGGAGCGACCAATGCCACAAACGAAGCCGCATTGCGCTGGGCGCTGGACACGCTGGCCGCGGCCGGATTGTCTGCGGCCGGCGCGGTGCGACCGGGCGAAGCGGAAGAGGTGATCGGCCATTACATCCGTGACGAGCATGTGGATCTGCTGGTCATGGGGGCCTATGGCCACTCGCGTATCCGCCAGCTGATTGTCGGCAGCACCACCACCACGATGCTGCGCACCTGCCGCGTCCCGGTGCTCCTTCTCCGTTGACGCCAACCACCGGCAGTAAGTCAAATGACCGAAGCATCAACCAAGCATAAATCCACTGAAACAATCAATCGAAACCACCTCCATCGAATGATGGACGAACTGCTGGAGATCGCTGATGTTCGACTGGGCGGTGATCGCCCATGGGATATCCGGTTGCTGGTCGATGGCGTCCCGGAGCGCGTATTTGCACAGGGCAATCTCGGCCTTGGGGAAAGTTACATGAACGGCGCATGGGAGTGCGATCGGCTGGACGAACTGTTCGATCGCATCCTGCGTGCGCGGCTCGATCGCCACGTCAAACCGTTGCGGCTCATGTTTCATTCGCTACGGGCCAAGCTGCTGAATCGGCAGACATCGCGACAGGCCTGGGAAGTCGGCGAGGCCCATTACGACCTCGGGAATGATTTCTACACGGCAATGCTGGACCCGCGCATGACCTACACCTGCGGCTACTGGGCCGATGCGAAGAACCTGGCGGAGGCGCAGGAAGCCAAGCTCGACATGATCTGCCACAAGTTGCGCCTGGAGCCCGGCATGCGGGTGCTCGACATCGGTTGTGGCTGGGGCAGCTTCATGGCGTACGCCGCCGAGCACTACGGCGTTGAGTGCGTGGGGGTGACGGTTTCGAAGGAGCAGACCGCATGGGCGACGGAGCGTTATGCCGACCTGCCACTGGAGTTCCGGCTGCAGGACTACCGCTCCATCAACGAGCGCTTCGATCGCATCGCCAGCGTCGGCATGTTCGAGCATGTGGGTCGCAAGAACCATCGCAGCTACATGGAAGTAGCTCATCGCTGCCTGGCCGATGACGGCCTGTTCCTGCTTCACACCATCGGCAAGAACCGGCGCAAGTCCACTACCGACCCGTGGATCGATCGCTACATTTTCCCGAACGGCGAGTTGCCGTCGATTGGCCAGATCGGTGATGCTTGCGACGAGCTCTTCGTCGTCGAGGATCTGCACAACTTCGGCGCCGACTACGACAACACATTGATGGCGTGGCATGCCAACTTCGAGCAGGCATGGCCTCATTTCGAGGACGAACTGGGGCAACGGTTCCATCGGATGTGGCGCTACTACCTGTTGTCCTGCGCCGGTGCATTCCGCGCCCGCGACCTGCAACTGTGGCAGTGGGTGCTGTCCAAGGATGGGGTTCGTGGCGGCTATCAGCGCCCAGAAGGCCCGAGGTAATCCCCCGTCGTTTGACGGGGGACTTGACATGCTATGATTTAGTGAAATTCACGATACAACACCCCTCCGCCTGTCTCGTCGATCTTGAGGATGGCCTCAAGCTCTACTAGGTGATGTGGTTTCCGCACAATGGGGTGCGGTTCAGAGGGTCAAGACGAGGCTCTCTCATGACCACTCCAATCTAACGCTCACTTCTTGGCCGCGGGCGCAATGCCCGCTTCCGGATGCCGCTCCCGGCATACCGCCTACCAAGATGAGGAGTCACCATGTCCGTACACGTTCAAAGTCTGGACGAATTCTTCAGCATGCTCGTAGAGGAGCAGCGGGACATTCGCATCACCCTCGCCGGTTTGGAAGACGCGGGCCAACCCGTCGCCCTCGATCAGACCACGCAAGGCCGCGTCAGCAGGATCGACGCCATCTCCCAGCAGCACATGGCCAAGGCGGGCAGCAGTCGCCTGATGATCCAGTTGGATCGGATCAAGGCGGCGCTGGATCGCTACGAATCGGGGCGCTACGGCATTTGCTGCCGATGTGAACTCGAAATCGGGCATGGCCGTTTGATGGCCGATCCCGCCGCGCCTTTTTGCCTGGAGTGCACCGAGGAACTGGCCGAGGCGAAACAGCACAACATGCGCCGAAACGCCGGTCGCTGAGTCCGCGCGGCACCCATTGGGCCGCCTCTGCGGTGGTCGGCATATCCTTGTTGATGAAAGGAAAACATAATGAATCTGATGACGAATGCACCGGCTAAATTACCGGTCGTGAAGCGCTGCGCCTTCGGGGCGCATGAACTCACCCTCGAAACCGGCGAGATCGCCAAGCAGGCGTCCGGCGCGGTCATAGTCCGCATGGGCGATACGGTGGTGCTGGTAACCGCGGTCGGCAGCAAGCGCGCGAAAGATGGACTCGACTTCTTCCCGCTCACCGTCGAGTACCGGGAGCGCTTCTACGCAGGCGGTCGTATCCCCGGTGGTTTCTTCAAGCGCGAGGGTCGCCCGACCGAAAAGGAAATCCTGACCTCGCGCCTGATCGACCGGCCGGTAAGACCACTGTTTCCCGATCAGTTCCGCCACGAGGTCCAGGTCATTGCGACCGTGCTGTCCGTCGATCCGTTGATCGATCCCGATATTCCAGCCATGGTCGGCGCCTCCGCCGCGCTGCGCTTGTCGGGGTTGCCGTTCAAGGGGCCGATTGGAGCGGTCCGCATCGGCCGCCACGGCGACAGTTTTCTGGTCAACCCGACCACCGAAGAGCTCAAGGCCTCCGACCTCAATCTGGTCGTCGCCGGCACCCGGCACGGCGTGTTGATGGTCGAGCCCGAAGCCAACGTGCTCTCGGAGGAGATCATGCTGGCGGCGGTGTCGCTTGGCCACCACGCCATGCAGCCCGTGATCGAAGCGATCGAGGAACTCGCCCAAGAAGCGAAGGTGACCAAGTGGGAGTGGAGCCATCCACCACGCGACCTGGCCCTGGCCGATACGGTGCGCACACAGATTGGAAACAACCTCAACAGCGCCTTGCTGATCACCGACCGGATCGCACGCAAGAAACGAGTGCAGGCGATCAGAAATGAAGTGTTGATTGCGCTAGCTGCACCGACGACCTCGGCAACGGGTTGGGAGGTCGCCCAAGTCCGCGCGGAGCTGGACGACCTCGAGTACACCGCTGTGCGCCGCATGGTGCTGCAGGATCGGCGTCGGCTGGACGGTCGCGGTCTCGAAGACGTACGTCCGATCTCGATCCAACTCGGCGTGCTGCCGCGCACTCATGGCTCGGCGGTGTTCACACGCGGCGAAACCCAAGCCATCGTGACCACCACGCTCGGCACTACGCGTGACGGCCAGGTCATCGATGCCGTCACCGGCGAGTACAAGGAACACTTCCTTTTCCACTACAACTTCCCGCCTTACTGCGTCGGCGAGACGGGTCCGATGATCGGCCCAAAGCGACGCGAAATCGGCCACGGCCGTCTGGCCAAGCGTGGCGTCGCCGCGATCATGCCGTCGATGGAAGCATTCCCTTACACCATTCGAATAGTGTCGGAGATCACCGAGTCCAATGGTTCTTCCTCGATGGCTTCAGTGTGCGGCAGCTCGCTGGCCCTGATGGCTGCGGGCGTTCCGGTCAAGGGGCCTGTGACAGGCATCGCCATGGGCCTGGTCAAGGAAGGCGATCGGTTCGCGGTGCTGTCCGACATCCTGGGTGACGAGGACCACCTGGGCGATATGGATTTCAAGGTCGCCGGCACTATCGACGGTATCTCGGCCCTGCAGATGGACATCAAGATCGACGGCGTGACCGCCGAGATCATGGAGGTGGCATTGGCGCAGGCGCGAGAAGGGCGACTGCACATCCTTCGGGAGATGGCCAAGGCCATCCAGGCCCCGCGCGAGCAGATGTCGGAGTTCGCACCGCGCCTGCTGACGATCAAGATCCATCCGGACAAGATCCGCGAGGTGATCGGCAAGGGCGGGGCCACCATCCAGGCGCTCACCAAGGAAACTGGCACGCAGATCGATATCCGGGACGACGGCACGATCGTGATCGCTTCGACCAGCGGCGGAGCCGCCGACACGGCGCGCAGGCGTATCGAACAGATCACGGCCGAAATCGAACCGGGTCGGGTCTACGAAGGTAAGGTGGCAAAGGTGCTTGACTTCGGCGCGTTCGTCACCATCGCGCCGGGCAAGGTCGGACTGGTGCACGTCTCGCAGATTTCTGACGAGCGAGTGGAAAACCCGAATTCCGTTCTGTCGGAAGGGGATGTGGTGAAGGTCAAGGTCCTGGAAGTGGACATGCAGGGTCGGGTTCGGCTTTCGATGAAGGCGGTGGACGGAACGAAAGTGTTGCTGCCGGAGTCGGCGTATGCCGGGGGTTCTGGCGGCTCCCCTCCGGCATGCGTTTTTATTGCGGAGGAACGGTCATGACGCACAGAGAGATCCTTTTCGATAATGATGCGCGGCTGCGCCTGCTGCGCGGCGTCAACATTCTCGCCAATGCCGTCAAGGCCACCCTGGGCCCGAAGGGCCGCAACGTCGTGCTCGAAAAGAGCTTCGGCGCCCCGACCATCACCAAGGACGGCGTGTCTGTCGCCAAGGAAATCGAACTGGCTGACAAGTTCGAGAACATGGGCGCGCAGATGGTGAAGGAAGTTGCTTCCCGCACCAACGATGACGCCGGCGACGGCACCACCACCGCCACCGTGCTGGCCCAGGCCCTGATCCGCGAAGGCGCCAAGGCCGTTGCTGCCGGCATGAACCCGATGGACCTCAAGCGCGGTATCGACAAGGCCGTGATCGCCGCCGTCGCCGAGCTGAAGAACATCTCCAAGCCGACCACCGACGACAAGGCGATCGCCCAGGTCGGTACGATCTCGGCCAACTCCGACGAATCGATCGGCAACATCATCGCCGAAGCGATGCGCCGCGTGACCAAGGAAGGCGTGATCACCGTTGAAGAAGGCTCGGGCCTGGAAAACGAGCTGGACGTCGTCGAAGGCATGCAGTTCGACCGCGGCTACCTGTCCCCGTACTTCATCAACAACCAGCAGTCGCAGACCGCTGACCTGGACGATCCGTACGTGCTGCTGCACGACAAGAAGATCTCCAACGTGCGCGACCTGCTGCCCGTGCTGGAAGGCGTGGCCAAGTCCGGCAAGCCGCTGCTGATCATCGCCGAAGACATCGAAGGCGAAGCGCTGGCGACTCTGGTGGTCAACACCATCCGTGGCATCGTCAAGGTCGTGGCCGTCAAGGCACCGGGCTTCGGCGACCGTCGCAAGGCGATGCTGGAAGACATGGCCGTGCTGACCGGCGGCACCGTGATCTCCGAGGAAATCGGTCTGTCGCTCGAAAAGGCGACGATCAAGGACCTGGGCCGCGCCAAGAAGGTGCAGGTCTCCAAGGAAAACACCACGATCATCGATGGCGCCGGCGAGAAGGCCAACATCGAATCGCGTGTCACCCAGATCAAGACCCAGATCGAAGACACCTCGTCGGATTACGACCGCGAGAAGCTGCAGGAGCGCGTTGCCAAGCTGGCCGGCGGCGTGGCGGTGATCAAGGTCGGTGCGTCGACCGAGATCGAGATGAAGGCAAAGAAGGCCCGCGTCGAAGACGCCCTGCACGCCACGCGTGCGGCGGTGGAAGAAGGCATCGTCCCGGGCGGCGGCGTCGCGCTGCTGCGCGCCAAGGCCGCGATTGCAGGCCTGAAGGGCGCCAACGAAGACCAGAACCACGGCATCCAGATCGCCCTGCGCGCGATGGAAGCACCGCTGCGCGAGATCGTCGCCAACGCCGGTGAAGAGCCATCGGTCGTGGTCAACAAAGTCAAGGAAGGCAGCGGCAATTTCGGCTACAACGCCCAGACCGGCGAATACGGCGACATGGTCGCGTTCGGCATCCTCGATCCGACCAAGGTCACCCGCTTGGCCTTGGAGAATGCGGCCGCTGCTGCCCGCATGTTCCTCAGCAGCGGCGTCGCGATTGCCGAAGCAGAACCGCCGGGCGCGGTGCAATCGGAAGACGGCTGATGTCCCGCCTCAACACGATCCTGCGCCTACCGGTCATCCATCGGGCTGATGCGACCGAGCTCGGCCCGTATTGCCTGGAACAGGTGCATCTCGAATTCGCGAACGGGGAGCGACGGCTCTACGAGCGGCTCCACACCCGCTCACCTGGAAGCGTCATCATCGCCGCGATGCCCGATCCGCACACGGTACTTTTGATTCGCGAGTACGCGGTGGGCACCCATCGATACGAACTTGGCCTGCCCAAGGGACGTATGGACCCCGGCGAGTCGATTCTCGAGGCCGCCAATCGCGAGCTGAAGGAAGAGGTCGGAATGGGCGCCAAGGTTATGCGCTATCTGCGGCCACTGACCTTGGCCCCCACCTACATGAGCAACGCCATCCATCTGGTACTGGCGGAGGACCTGTACCCGGAGCGCTTGCCGGGGGACGAACCCGAAGAGCTCGAGGTGGTCCCTTGGCAGCTCGATCGCCTCCACGAATTGGCCCTGCGCGAGGACTGCTCTGAAGCGTGCTCGATCGCGTCGCTGTTCATCGTGCGCGAGGTGATGCGGGAGCGTGGGGGTTAGACGTCCGGCATCAATGCCTATCGAGCACGCGGTCGACGTCCGCGCCGATCAATTGCCGATTCGACCGGAGGTGAGGGGTTCATGAACGTGATGGTTTCCCCTGCGCTGCACGCGACCCACGGCTTGGGAGTGTCGCAGTGCTCGCAGTACATCGTCCGCGCCGATGGCTTGAGGTAGATCGTGACGGTCCGGCTGTCATCCTCAGGCCACGCCACGCGCTCTACCCGATAGCCTTCCCGGCCATCCAGCTTTTCGATCGTCTTCCGGTCCAGCATGGCTGCATCCTCGAATCTAGGAAATCAGGCCTCAAGGGCACCGTTGGTCAGCCGAGGCTCCACGGTAATCCGCAAAGAACCATTTTTACACGGACAACCCCTAGTCCGCGCGACCCACGGCTTGGGAGTGCTCGCGTGTGGCTGTGAAGCAAATCTTCGGTGCACGTTCCTGCGCCATCTGCAGGTTGACGCGACTGGGTGCCAGGTAGACCAGGGCTCCGGAAGCATCGAGCGCAAGATGGGTTGCCGCCTTCTCACGGAACTCTTCGAGATCGGAATCGCTCTCAGCCTGGATCCAGCGCGCAGTGTGGATCTGGACCGGTTCGAAACTCGCTTCCACGCCGTACTCGTCCTTTAACCGATAGGCCACCACCTCGAACTGCAGGGTTCCGATTGCCCCGAGGATCAGGTCGTTGGACAACAGTGGCCGGAAAAACTGCGTGGCTCCCTCTTCAGACAACTGGGTCAGACCCTTTTGCAAATGCTTGAGACGCAACGGGTCCCGCAGGCGGATGCGCCGGAACAGCTCGGGGGCAAAGCTCGGTATGCCGGTGAACTGCAACGGATCGCCGACGGTGAACGTGTCGGCGATGGCGATCGTGCCGTGGTTATGAATGCCAATGACGTCGCCCGGGTAGGCGTGCTCGGCCAACTCACGCTCGGACGCCATGAACGTCAAGGCATCGCCAAGCCGCATCTCCTTGCCCGTGCGGACATGGAGTGCCTTGATGCCGTGCTGATAGCTGCCGGAGCACACGCGCAGGAAGGCGACGCGGTCGCGATGCAATGGATCCATATTGGCCTGGATCTTGAACACGAAGCCACTGAAAGCCGGCTCCTCTGGCGAAACCTTCCTCAGGGATGCGTCGCGTGGCTTGGGTGCCGGCGCATGCGTGACGAAGAAGTCGAGCAGCAACTGGACACCAAAGTTGTTCACCGCCGAGCCGAAGAATACCGGAGTCTGCAGACCTGCCAAATACAGTTCGCGATCGAAGGGATGAGACGCGCCCTGAACCAGGGCCAGCTCCTCCCGGACCTCATCGAGGAGCTGCGCTCCGACGCGCTTGACCAGTGCAGGATCCTCTATGGATGGGAAGATCGTCGAATCCTGTCGCGTGAAGTTCTTGCCAGTTTCGAACAGGTGGACCTCGCCGGTCATCAGATGGATCACGCCCTTGAGCCTCGATCCCATGCCGATCGGCCAGGTGATCGGTGCGCAGGGGATGTCGAGGACGCGCTCGACCTCGTCCAGCAGTTCGACCGGCGACTTGCCTTCGCGGTCGAGCTTGTTGATGAAGGTCATGATCGGCGTGTCCCGCAGCCGACAGACCTCCATCAGCTTGATCGTGCGCTCTTCCACGCCCTTGGCGCAGTCGATGACCATCAGCGCCGAATCGACCGCGGTCAGCACACGGTAGGTGTCCTCGGAGAAGTCGGCATGCCCCGGCGTATCGAGCAGGTTGACGATGCGGCCATCGTAGGGGAACTGCATCACCGACGAGGTGACCGAAATGCCGCGTTCCTTCTCCAGCGTCATCCAGTCGGACGTGGCGTGCTTGGCTGACTTCCGGGACTTGACGCTACCGGCCTGGCGAATGGCGCCGCCAAACAACAGAAACTTCTCGGTCAGGGTGGTTTTCCCGGCATCCGGGTGCGAAATGATGGCAAACGTGCGGCGGCGCGCGGCCTCCGCGGTATGGGTCGGCATAAGACTCCCTCAAGCGCTGTGCGCTGTAACCACGTCTTGACGATCTAGGCCCAGGCTGGGTCTAGGGCGGCATTGGCGTGGTCGTGGGAGAAGAATGGGCCATTCGCGCTCAATTTTAACCCAGCACGAGGCCCCTCTGGATGGCCTGGTCGATAGAGGTGCCATAGGCGTCTGCAGGGGCGTCTCCTCTCGGACCGTTTCGTACGTGCCACCGGTGAAATCTGGAGCAAAAAGACGATCAGGCGGGATAATTCAATATTATCCCGTATAACTATTTTCGCCGACGAGCGGTCGTCTACCTGCTTTAATAGTATGTAATTACATGGTATGTAATACATTACGAAATAAAGTGGGGTGGCACGATGGCGCGCGCAGGACTCTATAAGAGTGACGTCCAGAAGGCGCGCGACGCGCTGCTGGCCCAAGGCAAGAAGCCGTCAGTCGACGCGGTGCGAGTGGCCTTGGGCAACACGGGCTCCAAGACCACGATCCACCGCTACTTGCGTGAACTGGAAGGAGAGGAAGGCGGCGGTCCGGCGAGGACGGTAGCCGTTAGTGATGCTTTGCAGGACTTGGTTGCGCGCTTGGCCTCGCGGCTCCAGGAGGAAGCAGAGGCCATCCTCACCCAGGAGCGTGAGCGCCATCAGGCTGAGCTCCACAGTCGGCAACAGGCGCTTTCCGGTGCCCAAGAGGAGGCTGCCGCCTTGAGCAGTCGGCTGCAGCGCACCGAAGCAAGCCTGCACCAAGAGCAAGCTGCTCACGCCCTCCTTCAACAGAATCTAGGTGACAGGATCGCGGAAATCGCCCAGTTGAACGAGCGCATCGCTGGCATGACGGTGCGGCTGGCTGATCATGAGGCGCATACGCGTTCTCTGGAGGACAAGCATGCCCATGCCCGGGAAGCGCTTGAGCACTACCGCACTTCAACCAAAGAGCAGCGTGAGCAAGAGCTTCGCCGTCACGAGCATCAGGTCCAAGAGCTGCAAGTAGCCTTACGTCAGGCCAATGAAGCCTTGGGCGCGAAGAATCAGGAGCTGTTGGTGCTGAACCGCGACAATGGTCAATGGCTGGAGCGCCACGGGCGGATTGAGCGTGAGCTTGCCCAGCTACGACAGGCCCACGAAGGCCAACACAGCGAGGTCGTGGCGTTGCGCCAGACCGCGACGGACTATTTGGCACTGCAGGAGCGCTGGAAGACTGACGCCAAGACCTTGGATACCATGCGCAACGAGCTAGCTCAAGTTCAAGACACCCTTGCGCGGGAGCGTGAGCGCCGCGAGAGCGCTGAAGCCGATGCGTTGCGTGCCAATGCACGTCTTGAAGCGCTAGAGCCTCTACTGAATCAACTGACGCCAGCACAAAATGCGGTGAAGAAAACTCGGCGCGGCCATGCGCAAGATGGGGGAGCCGACTGACGAGGCTGCTCGTTTGTCTGCTAGCGGCTGGGGTGGCGCTCACCTGTCCAGTACGCCCATTCCATAGGGACGACCCAATCTACAAACAGTTTGGCTACTGAGGACTCCGGTGCCAAATGATAGGGCTTGAACATGCCTTGCTCGGGCGAACTGGTCATCAGGTAGCGCAGGCGCTTCTGGACCTCCTGAAAGATGGCTTCCCGCACATGGGCGCTGTCGTGCACGCCAAGACGCATCGCCACCGAGGCACCTTGGCGTACCGCCGCCCAGCAGCAGTAACGCTACCGCGCGATCGGCAAGCCCCGCGGTCCGGATTGAAAGACGAACCCCACATCACGTGCCCAGCCTGGGTCGAAGTGATGTTTGAGCAATTGCTGCTCCAGAAACTGCTCGGTCTCCCAGAGTGCAAGTTCATCCCACAGCTCCAGTTTCGCGTCCGCCAAGTCTACATCGTGTGCCATATCGCCGAGTTGGTCTTCCAGCACCGGGAGCAGGTGCCTGCGCTCGTGGGTAGACCAGGCGAAAGCCCATTGCAGATCTTCGATGGGCGTGACCTCGGCATCGGGGCGGATCTGCCATCGATCCGCTGGCCAGGGAACTTGGATCAAGGCCAAGTCTCGCAGCGTGTCCAGCACCAGCAAGGTGGAGCGGCGTGTGGGCGCCACCGGTAGGCGTCGTAGCTGCGCGGCTAACAGTGCGGCTAGGAAAAGGGTGCCACGAAGGCCCAACTCCTCGATGCTGGCGACCCCAGATGGCGTCATTGACGAGGTTCCG
>NZ_JAOCFV010000052.1:0-29806 GCF_029842145.1 Stenotrophomonas sp. GD03794 | reverse complement strand
CACGGCGGTGACAGCGTCAGCAGCCGCGCATGCACCGGGCAGTCCTCGGCATGCGCACCGGGCAGGTAGCCCAGGCTCATCAGGAACTCGCCGGTGATCTCGCCGCCGGTGAAGCGGAAGGTCTTCTTGAACAGCTTCACCCAGTCGGCCTTGCCGCGCGGGTGGTGCGCGTCCAGCCACGCCGCGAAGCTGCCATGGTTGGCCCGCAGCTGCTGGATCACCTGCGCGTTGTGGATTGCCGCCAGCACCTTCAGCCGGTTGCGGATGATGCCTGCGTCCGACAGCAGGCGTTCGATGTCCTGCTCGGCATACGCCGCCACGCGGTCCACATCGAAGCCGTCATAGGCCGCGCGGAAGCCCTCGCGCTTCTTCAGGATCGTTTCCCAGCTCAGCCCGGCCTGGTTGATTTCCAGCACCAGCCGCTCGAACAGCTCGCGCTCGTCACGCTGCGGGAAGCCGTACTCGTTGGCGTGGTAGTAGTCGTGCACCGGATGGCCCGGGGCGATGAGGCAGTAACCGCTCATGGAGAAGACTCGTTGGATTCGGGTTCGGGATCGATGGCCACCGCGGGGCGTCCGCCGATGGACAGCATCGGCCAACGCGGTGGCACAAGAGTGAGTTCGCCATCACGCAGGGCCTGGTTGATCGCCTCGGCCTGGCCGCTGACGGTGCCGAACAGCGAACCGGCCCGGCGCCACTGGGTATCCCTGCCACGTGCGTACAGCACGCAGTCCGGGCCACGGTGGGTGTACAGCTCGCACAGCAGCACTTCGCCGGTGCCATCGCCGTCCAGGTCGCGATGCACGATCAGGCAGTCGCGCTCGCTCTGGGCGCAGGATTCGCCATTGATCGCGCGGGTGGCCAGTGCCTGCCACCAATCGTCCGGCGGCGAGCTGGATCCCTTGGCCAGCTTCAGCGCGCGCTGCAGGGCGACGATGTCCTGCGGCCCCTTGTCGAGGCGCTGTCCGTCGTCCCAGCGCGTGGTACGTGCCAGCGCGGCAGCGATCACCTGTGGCGCGTTGGCATCGGCGGTGATGGCCGGATCACGCTGCAGCCCGCGCAGCGCCTGCACGCCACGGCGCCCAAGATCGAAGCGCAGCACGTTGACGTCGCTGCTGGTGATCGCCGGCGGGTCCGCGCGCAGCCGCTCCAGCTGGCTGGACAGGGTCAGCCGCACCGGGTCCAGCAGCGGCGAGTTGCCCAGCAAGGCCAGTGCCAGCACCGCCCAGCACATCCATCGGTTGACCGGCTCCAGCATCTGCAACCAGCGGCTCTGCCGGCGCAGCACCGCCAGCGCGTAGCCCACGGCATAGCCAGCCACGGCCAGCGCGATCAGCACCGCCCAGAACCGGTCCATGGTCCAGCCGTACTGCACCACGCGCAGGCCCAGTGCGTACAGCGCCAGTGCGGCGTAGACCGGCAGTGCCAGCAGGCTGGCTTCAACCAGCCGGCGCAGCAGCAGGGGGTAGGGAGCGCTGTCTTCCCCCTGCTGGTAGACCGCATTGGTGAACGTCACCAGCAGCAGCGACAGCACCAGCAGCAGGCTGGCGGCCGAGCGGGTCTTCCACAGCGGTTCCAGCCCGGTCAGCGGCAGGCTCAGCACGAACAGCACGGCGATGAACGACAGCAGCGGCAGCAGTCCGCGGCAGATCGCGAACAGCACCTGGCGGGTGATCTGGATCGCGCGGTGCTGGGTGCGCCCGATCAGCACGCCGAACCCGGCCAGGCTGCCGGTGGCCAGTGCGATGAACGCGTCCTGCCGGAACAGGTCACGGAAGACGGTCACGTCGAGCAGCTGGAACAGCGCCGCCCACAGCCACAACAGCAGCCAGGTCAGCCCGGTGAACAGCGCCGCCAGGGCCAGGGTCAGGCCGTTCTGCCAGGCGCGCTCGAACAGCTCCGGATAGCTGGCGCGCCAATGCCCGTGCTGCAACTGGAACTGCCACCAGGGCAGGGCCACGAACACTGCCACCGCCATGCCCACGGTCAGCGGGAACTGCAGCGCGCCCGATTCCAGTGCGGTCTCGCCGTTGAGGTTCCAGCCGATCCAGGCGGCCAGCGCCAGCACCACCACCGAGCCGAGCACTGCCTGCAGCCACAGGCGGCGCTGGCCCAGCTCGACCAGGCTCAATGCCACCGCGCTGGGAATGGCCAGCACCCAGGCGTACCAGCAGTAGCGCCAGCCGATATCGCGGAACGGCCACGCATCGGACAGTTCCTGCGCGGCATACAGCATCAGACCCTGCAGCAGGGCGATCAGGACGATGGCGCTGCGTGCCGGCAGGGTCAGGGGCGATGAAGACTGCATCGATGACCTTCCATGGCAAAGCACCATCCTAGCCCATCGCGGTTCGGCGCCATCGCGCGACCATCCCGCCCCCAGCAGGTAGAATGGGGCCATGCCTGTAACGCCGACCTCCCTTGCCGATCACCTGCTCGTCGCGCTGCCGTCGCTGCTCGACGCGACCTTTGCCCGCAGCGTCGCGCTGATCTGCCAGCACGACGAGAACGGCGCGATGGGCGTGCTGGTCAACCAGCCTTCCGAGTACACGCTGGGTGAAGTGCTTGCGCAGATGGACATCACCACCGGTGATGGCGACCTGCAGGCGCGCATGGTGCTCAATGGCGGCCCGGTGCATCCCGAACGCGGCTTCGTCATCCATGACGACGCGCGCGCGTGGGATTCCAGCCTGACCGTGGGCGAGGGCCTGTACCTCACCACCTCGCGCGACATCCTCGAAGCGATGGCGCGCGGCGAAGGCCCGGCCAATGCCGTGGTCACCCTCGGCTGTGCCGGTTGGGGTGCAGGGCAGCTGGAAAGCGAGCTGTCCGAGAACAGCTGGCTGACCGTGCCGGCCGATGCCGAGCTGGTGTTCCAGCTGCCGCTGGAGCAGCGCTGGCAGGGTGCGGCCTCGCGCATCGGCGTGGACTTGTTCCGTCTGACCGATTACAGCGGCCATGTCTGAGCCGACCGCGCCCGCACCGGTGTCTGCTGCCCCGGCGATCCGCCGTGACGGCACCGTTCTGGGGTTCGACGTCGGCTCGCGCCGCATCGGCGTGGCCATCGGCAGTGCCTTCGCTGCGCATGCGCGCGCGGTGGCGGTGGTCGACGTGCACGGCAATGGCCCGGACTGGACCGCGATCGAACGCCTGCTCAAGGAATGGAAACCCGACGGCCTGGTGGTCGGCGACCCGCTGACCCTGGATGGCCAGGACCAGCCCAACCGCAAGCGTGCGCAGGGCTTCGCCCGCCAGCTGCGGGAACGCTTCAAGCTGCCGGTGGTGATGATCGACGAGCGTTCCAGCTCGGTCGAAGCCGCACGCCGCTTCGCCGTCGAGCGCGCCGAAGGGCGCAAGCGCCGCCGTGATGCGGCCGCTCTCGACGCCGTCGCCGCCGCGGTGATCATCGACCGCTGGCTGTCGTCCCCCGACGACGCCACCCCCATTCCCTGACTGCACGACTCCCGCCATGACTGCCCAGCAAATCGATGCCTCCGGACGCCTGCGCCACCTGTTGACCCTCGAGGGCCTGCCGCGCGAAACCCTGCTGCAGTTGCTCGACCGGGCAGGGCAGATCCGCGATGCCGCGGTCGGTCGTGTCGGCAACAAGCGCCACGTGCTGGCCGGTTCGGCGGTGTGCACGCTGTTCTTCGAACCGTCCACGCGCACCCGCAGCTCGTTCCAGCTGGCTGCGCAGCGCCTGGGCGCCGATGTGCTGAACTTCGATGCCTCGACCTCGTCCACGCGCAAGGGCGAAACCGCCTGTGACACGCTGCGCAACCTGGAAGCGATGGGCGTACGCGGCTTCGTGGTGCGCCACCCCGATGATGGCGCCGTGGCAGCGCTGGCCGAAGCGGCCGGCGAGGGCACCGCGCTGATCAATGCCGGTGACGGCCGCAGCTCGCACCCGACCCAGGGCCTGCTGGACATGCTGACCCTGCGCCAGGCCAAGGGCCCGGATTTCTCGAAGCTGAAGGTGGTGATCGTCGGCGACGTAAAGCACTCGCGCGTGGCCCGCACCGACCTGCATGCGCTGCGCACGCTGGGCGTGGGCGAGATCCGCGTGTGTGGCCCGCAGTCGCTGCTGCCCGACGACGAGACCCTGAAGGGCTGCGTGGTCGGCGATGATTTCGACGCGATGCTGGAAGGCGTCGACGCGCTGATGATGCTGCGCCTGCAGCGCGAGCGCATGGAAGAAGGCCTGGTGCCGTCGCTGGAGCAGTACCACGCGCAGTACGGCCTGACCAACGAACGCCTGGCGCGCGCGGGCAAGGATGCCGCGGTGCTGCACCCGGGCCCGATCAACCGCGGCGTGGAAGTGACCGACGAGGTGGCCGACGGCCCGCAGTCGTGGGTGCTGCGCCAGGTCGCCAACGGCGTCGCCGTGCGCATGGCCGTGCTGGAAACCCTGCTGGGCTGACCCCCGCTCTGGTAGGTGTCAACCTTGGTTGACACTGCTGGTGTGGTGGGTGCCAACCTTGGTTGGCACTGGCCTACCCGGGCCAAGGTGATTTCCCGATGTTCAGGGAACATGCGCCCGCCCATGCTCTTCTGCATGAACAGCACCCGACTCCTGCTAGGCCGTCATTCCAGTATCGGCCAGAGCTACATCCTCACGACGAACGTGCATGGCCGGGCGGCTCTGTTCGCCAATGAAGCCGTTGCGGCTACCGCCATGCAGGAGTTCCAGCGTCTGGATCTGGAAGGTCTGACCCATTCGATCGCCTACGTGGTCATGCCGGATCACGTCCACTGGTTGATGCAGCTGCGCGCGGCATCGCTCGACGTTGTCATGAAGCGCTTCAAGTCGCGTACGGCGGTGTACGCAAACAGGGTACTGGGCAGGGTAGGGCGCTTCTGGCAGTCCTGCTATCACGATCACGCGATCCGCTCTGATGAATCGCTGTTCCGGCACGCAATGTATGTGATGGCGAATCCGATCAGGGCGGGGCTGGCAACGCAGCTTGGCGAATACCCGCATGCGTGGTGTGAGTGGGAACTCGAAGGTTCCTGTGCCAAGGCGGAGTTCATGGGGGCGGACAGATAGTGCCAACCAAGGTTGGCACCCACCGAAAGCAGGTTCCAACCTTAGTTGGTACCTACCCAAACCAGGCTCCAACCCAGGTTGGCAACTACCAGAAGCTGCGGTTCAGCGCTTCTGCGCGAACAGCCACGCCCACATCGCCGGGTCGGCGTAGGTGGCGTCCCAGGCATTGTGATTGCCTTCCGGGTACTCGGTGTAGCGCACGTCGCGTGCGTGGGTGCCCTGGAATGCGCTGTGCAGCCTGCGGTCGTCATCCGGCGGAACCACGTCATCCTGCGCGCCGTGGAAGATCCAGATGGGGGTGTGCTGCAGTCGCCTGGCGATCGCGGCATAGGGATCGGATTCCTGGGCCACCTGTTCAACGAACAGGGTCGGCCGCTTCGCGCGCGGTGCGAACACGGCACCGCATACCGGCACGATCGCGGCAAAGCGGTGCGGGTCATCCAGCGCAATGTTCCAGCTGCCGTAGCCGCCCATCGACATGCCGGTCAGGTACTGGCGCGCCGGATCGGCGCCGAATTCGGCGATGGTCGCGTCCAGCGCAGCCACGGCCATGCGGTTGTTGCGGCCGCTCCATTCCGAGTGCTTCGCTGCCTGCGGGAAGACGACCAGGGCCGGGAAGTCGGCGTGCTCGCGCAGATACGGCCCCAGTCCCGAATACGTCTGCTTGACGCCGTCCCGGCCGCGTTCGCCCGAGCCGTGCAGGAACAGGATCACCGGGATGCCCGTGCTGTTGCCGGAGTGTGCGGGGCCTCCCGTCCGCACTCCGGCCGGAATGAAGACCTGATAGTAGGCGGTCTCTCCGTCCACCTTCACAGCGCGGCCTTCGAAGTGGCCGCGCGCGCTGTGGGGTGTGCTGGCGCAACCGGCCAACATCATCAGCGACAGCAGTGGCAGCCAGCGGGGAAGCGATCGCAGCATGACGGAGCCCCAGTACATGGAATCCCTTTCATGCTATCCCCGCTCGTGCGCCAATGCCTTCTGCAGCGCAATAGGCCCCATCGGCAATCGTTTGCGCAGTGGGCACACGCGGAGCAGAATGCGGAGAGCTATCGGAGTGGCGCAGCCGCACATCATGGAACGAGGCAAAGGGATTATGGTCTGCGCGGCGCTGCTGGTGCTGGTCGCGGGATTGACATGGAAGGGGCTGCAGGCAGGCACGCATTCCGTGCCGGAAGCTTCCGACAGCCAGAGTGAGCCTGGCAGAGCGCCACCTTCGCAGTCTCCGCACCCGGCGGCGCGGCTGAACCGGGCCGATGCAGACTATCAGACCGCAGTCTGGTTGCTTCCGCGGGCGCAGGAACTGGCCAGTCGTTCCGACGCAGGTGATGCCGAGGCGAGCTATGAGCTCAGCCTCATCTATGGGGAATGCGTCTCGTTCTTCGATTCAACCCAGGACGAACCCACGGGCATGCCGCCCGATCGCAGGCCGGCGCTGTATCGCAGTGGTGCCTGGCTGTCCCAGCGCTGCGATGGCATCGATCGACAGGACGCGGGTGAAGCGTCGTTCCGCTACCGTCGACGGGCCGCCGAGCAGGGGCACTTTGCCGCGCAGATCATCGAGCGCTACTTTGGCGGCATGCTGCAGGGCGCATCGAGGCCTTCCACGGATGAACAGGTGTCGATCATCGAGAAGGCGCTTGCCCGCAACGATGGCCAGGCCTATCTCGCCTTGTCGGAAGGCCTGTCCTACGACCCGGGTGGCGTGCATGAGGCGCTGGCGCCCTATCCGGCCGGTACCGATGTGGATGCTGCTGCGTGGATGCTTGCTGCCTGCGATGCCGGTGTGCCGTGTGGCGCGGATTCGGTGCTGCTGCACGAGTTGTGTGGCACTGCAAGCCTGTGCGGCGAGGATTCGGTCGAGGCCGCACTCGGATTGAAACTGTCTCCGGAGGAGCTCGTCGTGGCGCGGCAGCAGGCCGATGCGCTGGCCATCCGGTCACGTGACCTGCGCGGGCGCCGCTGAGCGCAGGCCGTCAGTCCGCGCGCGGGAAACTGGCGATGATGTCCAACTGCTCCTTCGCCTCCGCATTGCCTTCGGCCGCCGCCGCCTGCACCTGCGCCATGTCCGGGTGCAGCACCACCAGCAGTGGATTCTCACAGACCGGGCAGTCGTACTCGGTGGCGTCCTCGTCCAGCTCCATCACCATGGCGCGCGAGCTGCCCTTCCATTCGCAGGCCGGGCAGGTGTGCTGCTGGTCGCGCCAGCCGGGCTGGAAATAGTTCTCGATCGTTGTTGCCATGGGATGTTCCGGGAAGGGAAGGGGGCCGGAGCCCTGCGTCGCAGGGCTCCGCGCCCGCAGGGATCAGTGCAGCAGCACCAGCGTGGCCAGGCCGAGGAAGGTGAAGAAGCCCATCGAGTCGGTCACGGCCGTCAGGAAGATGCCACTGGCCAACGCCGGATCGAAGCCGAAGCGTTTCAGGGTGAGTGGCACCAGCACGCCGGCCAGCGCCGCGAACAGCAGGTTGCAGGTCAGTGCAATGGCGATCACTGCCGACAGCCCTGGCGAGTGGAACCAGGCCAGCACGATCAGGCCCAGGATCGAGCCGAGCAGCAGGCCGTTCAGCGCGGCGACCCGCACCTCCTTCCACAGCAGCGTGCGCGCGTTGGAGGCACCGACCTGGCCCAGCGCCAGGCCGCGCACCATCAGCGCCAGCACCTGGGTGCCGGCATTGCCGCCGAGGCCGGCCACGATCGGCATCAGCACTGCCAGCGCGACCAGCTTGTCGATCGTGCCCTCGAAGTGGCCGACCACGCTGGAAGCCAGGAAAGCCGTGCACAGGTTGACCGACAGCCACATCAGGCGGCGGCGCATCGCGCGCCAGACTGGACTGAACAGGTCCTCGTCCTCGTCCAGACCGGCGGCGCCCAGCGCCTGGTGCTCGGCCTGGCCGCGGATGATGTCGACCACGTCATCGATGGTGATGCGGCCAACGAGAATGTTGTTCTCGTCCACCACCGGCGCGGAGATCCAGTCATGGTCGGAGAACTGCCGCGCGACCTCCTGGTCGCTCTCGCCGACGTCGATGGCCGGCTGCTCGTCGTCGATCAGGCGGTTGATCGGCGTGGTGTCCTCATGGGTCACCAGTGCTGCCAGCGACACACGGCCGAGGTACTGATGGCGCCGGCTGACCACGAACAGGTGATCGGTGTGGTCGGGAAGCTCGCCGCGCAGGCGCAGGTAGCGCAGCACCACGTCGACGTTGACGTCGGCGCGGACCGTCACTACGTCCGGATTCATCAGGCGGCCGGCGCTGTCCTCGGGGTAGGACAGCACCTGTTCCAGCCGCTCGCGGTTCTCGCGGTCCATCGACTTGAGGACTTCGTCGATGACCGTGTCTGGCAGGTCTTCGACCAGGTCGGCCAGATCGTCGATGTCCAGGTCTTCGACCGCGGCGATGATCTCGTCCGGGTCCATGTCTGCGAGCAGGCTTTCGCGCACGTCTTCGCCGACGTGGACCAGGACCTCGCCATCGTCTTCCGGATCGACCAGGCCCCACACCACCTCGCGCTTGCCGGGCGGCAACGACTCGAGCAGGTTGCCGATCTCGGCCGGGGCCAGGGTGTTGACCAGGCGACGCACCGGGCCCAGCCGTCCGCTGTCCAGTGCATCGGACAGCATCCGCAGTTGGCGCGCAGTCTTGTCGTGGCGTACAGCTTCAGCCATCGCAGCTCCCGCGGGATAAGAAAAGCCGCGATCCCGGCAAGGATGCGGCAACAGGGGTGTTCAGCGCGTCATTATCGCAAGGGGATGTTTCAGCGCATACCCCGACGGGAGGCTGGGGTCAGATCCCTTTTCCACAGGAAAAGGGATCTGACCCCGCGCGTGCATGCCCGGCGAATCAGCAGGGTGCTCAGGGCGTATCCGCCACCAGCGCCAGCCAGCGTTCGATGGCGCGGCGGTCGCGCGCGGACAGCAGCTTCGGCGCACGGGCGCGCAGTGTCCCCAGGTCGGCTTCGCGGATCGCACGGCGTACCTCCAGCAGCGTGCCCGGGTGCAGGCTGAATTCGGTCAGGCCCAGCGCCAGCAGCAGTGGGGTCATCCGCGCATCGCCTGCCATCTCGCCGCAGACCGCCACCGGAATGCGATGCCGCGCGCCGGTCTCGATCACCATCTGCAGCAGCCGCAGCACGGCCGGATGCAGCGGTGAATACAGCTCGCCCAGTGCCTCGTTGTTGCGGTCGGCGGCGAGCAGGTACTGCACCAGGTCGTTGGTGCCGATCGACAGGAAGTCGACCAGGTCGATGAAGCTCTCCAGTGCCAGCGCCGCGGCCGGCACCTCGATCATCGCACCCAACGGCACATGGTCGGACACCATGTGGCCTTCGCCGCGCAGCTGTTCGGTCAGCTTGAGCATGCGTCGGCGCACCGCCAGCAGCTCCTCGCGGGTGCTGACCATCGGCACCAGCACGCGTAGCTTGCCGTAGGCCGAGGCACGCAGGATCGCGCGCAGCTGGGTATCGGCCACCTTCGGCCGTGCCAGCGACAGGCGTACCCCGCGCAGTCCCAGGGCCGGGTTCTCTTCATTGCTCAGGGTCAGGCCGGTGCGGTCGGCCTTGTCCGCACCCAGGTCGAGCGTGCGGATGGTGACCGGTCGCCCGCTCATGCCCAACGCGGCATCGCGGTAGGTCTGGAACTGTTCTTCTTCGTCCGGCAGCTCGTTGCGCTGCAGGAACAGGAACTCGGTGCGGTACAGGCCCAGCCCCTGCGCACCCAGCGCGTGCGCCTGGGTCACATCCTCCAGCGATTCGGCATTGGCCAGCAGGGCGATGTCGACCTGGTCGCGGGTACGGCTGGGCTTGCTGCGCAGGCGGCCGAGCTCGCGCTGCTCGCGCGCATGTTCTTTCAGCCGGGCGCGGTAGTCCCGCAGATTGTCGGCCTGCGGGTTGGCGGTGATGCTGCCGTCGGCGCCGTCGATGATCAGCACATCGCCATCGGCGATGCGGCTGAGCAGCTGCGGCACGTTGACGATCAGTGGCAGGTGCAGGCTGCGTGCCAGGATCGCGCTGTGCGACAGCGCGCTGCCGGCGGCAGTGACGATGCCGACCACGCCCTGGGCCTGCAGTTGCGCCAGCTCGGACGGGGCGATGTTGTCGCAGACCAGGATCTCGCCGGCCAGGCCCTTCACCGCCGGTGGCCGTTCGGGCTGCAGGAAGGCGTGGATGCGGCCGATCACGTGGTCGAGATCGTCCATGCGGCTCTTCAGGTAGGCATCGTCCATGCCATCGAAGACCTTGGCCAGGCGGTCGCGCTGCAGGCGCAAGGCATAGCCGGCGCTGTACGGGCCGCTGCGGATCAGCTCATCCAGCCCGAACAGCAGCTCGGGGTCATCCAGCAGCAGGGCATGCAGGTCGAGGAACTCGCCTGCCTCCTGGTTCAATGCACCCTGCAGGCGCTGCCGCAGTTCGTGCATTTCCACGCGTGCGGCGTCCACCGCCCGGTGCAGGCGGGCCAGTTCGGCCTCGACCTGGCTGGTTGCGACACGTTGTTCAGCGACTTCCAGTGCATGCGGCAGGCGTACGCGGGCCCGGCCCATCGCAGTGCCACGGGCCGCACCATGACCGGCCAGCAGCTGTACCGGCCGCTGGCCGGAACCGAGCTGCCCGGCGCGTGCGCGTGGCACGCTCAGTTGTCCTCGTCGAAGCGGCGTTCGAACAGGCCGACCACCGCCTCCATCGCGGCGGCTTCGTCCTCGCCGTTGATCCGCACCGTGACCGGAGTGCCCTGGCCAGCGGCCAGCAGCATTACGCCCATGATGCTCTTGGCGTTGATCTCACGGCCCTTGGCGGCCATGGTCACGTTGCAGCGGAACGGCGCCAGGGTCTGCACCAGCTTGGCGGTGGCCCGGGCGTGCAGGCCCAGGCGGTTGCTGACGGTGAGTTCTCGTTCAAGCATCGTCGACTATCGCTCCATTACGGGTACCCGCCGCGGCTGTGGCGGGCAGTTGATCCAGTCCCTGTTCCGGATAATTCATCACCCGCAGCAACATCGGCAGGCTCAGCGCCGACACCCGGCGAACCGGGGTCCCCAGCCGGGCCAGCTGCCCGGCAAGGTTGGCGGGGCTGGCGCCGTACAGGTCGGTCAGGATCAGCACGCCTTCCCCCCCATCGACCCGCCGCAGGGCGGCCGAGGCGAGCGGGAGCAGGGCGTCCAGGTCTGCGTCGAACGGTACTTCGAAAGCTTCGGTTTTCAGCGGCAACTGCCGCAGGAGCCGGGTCGCCACGTCAAGCAGGGCGGTCCCGACCCCGGGATGTGTTACGAGGAGAATGCCACAGGTCATTACTGCACGTTAACAGGTCAAGGTGAATCGGCGATAGCAGCAGATGAGGGGCACTGTGTCCCGTATTCAGCGTTACCGGGGTCAGAGCCCTTTTCCCCTGGAAAAGGGATCCGACCCCATGCGTTTTTCGATGCCTGACCGGGATTCATCCACGCATGGCGTGGATCTACCGTGTCGACCAAGGTCGACACCTACCAACAGCAACACCGCCTCGCCATCCCACGGAATGCCGCTTTTGCTTTTGCTGTTGCCGGCCAGCGGCCGGCACTACCAGCGGGTGCCGGGTGCAGCCCGGCCGACCCCCTCAGTCCTGTTCGCGGTGATACGTCGCCACGTCTTCCCAGCCCATCTCGCGGGCATGCCGCGCCATGCGCTCGGCCAGGAACACCGAGCGATGCTTGCCGCCGGTGCAGCCGAACGCCACGGTCACATAGCTGCGGGTGCCATCGCCCAGCTTCGGCAGCCAGGTATCGAGGAAATCCATCAGCTGGGTCAGGTAACGCTGCACGTCCGGCTGCGCTTCCAGGTAGTCGCGCACGCCGGGCTCACGACCGCTGAGCGCACGCAGATCCGGATCCCAGTGCGGATTGGGCAGCACCCGCGCATCGAACACGAAGTCCGCCTCGGCCGGTACGCCGCGCTTGTAGGCGAACGATTCGAACAGCAGCGACAGGCGCGTGGCGTGGTCCAGCGCGAACTCGGTGATGATGCGCCGCCGCAGCTGGTGCACATTGAGGTTGCTGGTGTCGATCACCGCATCGGCCTCGCGGCGCAGCGGCGCGGTCAATTCACGCTCGCGGGCGATCGCTTCGGGCAGTGACAGGCCCAGCTGGCTCAACGGATGGCGGCGGCGGGTGTCGGCGTAGCGCTTGAGCACCGCCTCGTCGCTGGCTTCGAAGAACAGCACCTTCACTTCCACGCCGGCGTCGGTGGCGAGCTGCCGCCAATCGCCCAGTTGGCTCAGGTCGGCCTGGCCGCGCACGTCGATGCCCACCGCCAGCCGGCGCGGCGCGCTGCCGTCATGGTTGGCCAGCAGGCTGCGCACGAAGTCCGGCAGCAGGTGGATCGGCAGGTTGTCCGAGCAGTAGTAGTCCTGGTCCTCGAAGGTCTTCAGGGCGACGGATTTACCCGAGCCGGACAGGCCGCTGACGATGATCAGGGTCGGGGCGGTGGGGGTTGCGGTGCTCATGGACAGGCTCTTCGAAGGGCAGGGGAATCAGGGTGTTCGCCGTTCCAGCAGGTTGCTGTGACGGGCGATGAACATCGCCGCCGGGTCGATGCCCTTGGTGCGCAGGATGTGCAGGCGGGTGGCGGCCTCGGTCAGCACGGCCAGGTTGCGGCCAGGCATCACCGGCAGCGTGATCAGCGGTACATCCAGGTCCAGCACATGGCGGGTGCCCGAATCGCCGGTCAGGCGCTCGTAGCCATGCGGGGTGGGTTCGGTCATCGGCTTGGTCAGGTGGACGATCAGCCGAAGGTACTTGTTCTTCTTTACAGCCGTGTCGCCGAACATCTCGCGCACGTTCAGCACGCCCAGGCCGCGCACTTCCAGCAGGTCCTGCAGCAGTTCGGGACAGGTGCCGTCGAGCACGTCCGGGGCGATCTGGGTGAATTCGGGGGCATCGTCGGCGACCAGGCGGTGGCCGCGGCTGAGCAGCTCCAGTGCCAGCTCGCTTTTACCCGACCCGGCCTCGCCGGTGATCAGCACGCCGATGGAGTAGATCTCCATGAACACGCCATGCAGGATCACCCGCGGCGCCAGCGTGCGGGCCAAGTGGTAGGACAGGTGGTTGAGCAGTTCGTGGCCGCGCTTGGGCGACAGCCACAGCGGCGTGCCGGATTCGTCAGCGGCGGCACGGAGGTCTTCCGGGCAGGCCTGGTTGCGGGTCAGCACCAGCGCCAGCGGGTGCGACTGCATGATCTTTTCGATGGTCTCCCAACGCTGGCGCGGCTCCAGCGCATCCAGCCAGGACAGTTCCTCGGTGCCCAGGATCTGCACCTTGTTGGGGTAGATCGCATTGAGATAACCAGCCAGCGATGGACGCCGCGAGACCGTGTTGCCGGCCTCCAGTTCGCGCTTCTCGCCGGACTTGCCGGCAGCCCAGCGCAGCCCCAGCCGCTCGCGCTGCTGTTCGAACAGTTCACGGGCGGTGATGCTGGTATTCATGCGGCACTCGCAGGTGGGGTCATGTCCAGCGCCTCGCGCAGCGCCCGGGCATCGCCCGCTTCGCGCAGGGCCTGGCGGATCTCCGGCGCCGAGAACAGCTCGGCCAGCTCGGACAGCAGCATCAGGTGCTGGTGGGTGTAGTGGGCGGGGACGGCCATGGCGAACACCAGGTCCACCGGCTCGTCGCCGCCGAAGTCGACCGGGGAGGCCAACCGCAGCAGGGCGCCGCGGGGGCGGTCCAGGGTTGGCGCGCGGCCGTGGGGAATGGCGATGCCGTGACCGATCGCGGTGCTGCCCAGCGCTTCGCGCTGGCACAGGTTCAGATAGATCTGTTCGGCGTTGGCCTGGCGGCAGGCCAGCAACCCGGCGGCGGCCTGCAGGACGCTGTCGCGGTCGGTGGCCGTGCAGAGCTGGGTCTGCACGGCCGCCAGGAGGTCAGTCAGGGGCATGTCTGCGGGGAACGGTGGCGATCAGCCACCATTGTCGCCCACCGGCAGCGGTGCGTGCTGCTGTTTTTTCTCCTTGTGCTTGATCACCAGACGGTCAAGCTTGTCCGCAAGCAGGTCGATCGCGGCATACATGGTCTGGGCATTGGCCTCGGCGTGCAGGGTCTGGCCGGGAATGTTGAGGCTGGCGTCGACGTGGTGTTCGGTCTTCTGCAGCTTGAGGGTCACCCGCGCTTCGCAGTGCTGGTCGAAGTGTTTGCCGATCCGGGCCAGCTTCTCCTCTACATAGGACTGCAGGGCCGGGGTGACTTCGACATCTTTGCCAAACGTTTCGATGCGCATCGGGTTTCTCCTGTGTTCGGATGTGCCAATGAACCTCTCCGCCGGGCGCGGCGGCGCGTCAAGCGATTCTGACCCTTTCGTGCGAGGCGGAAATGTTCATGGCTTCACGATACTTCGCCACGGTGCGTCGCGCTACTGGAATTCCCGACGATTTGAGCAGGTCAGCCAGCTTGGCGTCAGAAAGCGGCTTGCGCGGGTTCTCGTCGTCGATCAGGCGCCGGATCATCGCCTGGATGGCCGTGCTGGACGCCTCGCCACCGCCCTCGGTATCGATGCCCGAGGCGAAGAAGGCGCGCAGCGGCAGGGTGCCGCGCGGGGTACGCACGTGCTTGCGGGCGATCGCGCGCGAGACCGTGGATTCGTGCAGGCCGAGCTCGGCGGCGATCTCGCGCAGGGTCAGTGGACGCAGTGCCTGCTCGCCGAACTCAAGGAAACCGGCCTGCTGCAGGATCAGGCTGCGCACGACGCGCAGCAGGGTTTCGCCGCGCTGCTGCAGTCCTTTCAGCAGCCAGCGCGCTTCCTGCAGCTGGGTACGCAGGTAGCCGGCATCGGCGTCGCCACAACGTCGGATCAGCTGTTCGTAGCCGCGGTGGATCACCACCTTCGGACCGGCGTGCGCGGCCAGCGCTGCGCGCCACACGCCGTTCTGCCGCCACACCACCACATCCGGCACCACGTAGGTGTCCGGCGACAGCGGTGCGATCTGCGTGCCCGGGCGCGGGTCCAGCGAACGCAGCAGGGTGACCGCCGTCTCGACCTCGTCCAAGGGCTGTTTCAGTTCATGGGCCAGCCCGGCGACGCCACTGCGCGGCAGCCGTTCCAGCGGGCCTGCGGCAATCTGTCGCGCCAGCACCAGGCCGGGTGTATCGTCGGCCAGCACATCCAGCTGCAGCTGCAGGCATTCGCCGAGCGTGCGTGCAGCCACGCCGACCGGGTCGAAACGCTGGATGCGATGCAGCACAGCGAGGATCTCATCCTCGTCGGCGTGGATCGCCGGCAACAGGGTTTCGGCGATGGTGGCCAGCGGTTCGCGCAGGTAGCCGTCGTCGTCCAGCGCATCGATCAGTGCAGCGCCGATGCTGCGGTCATGCGTGGAAAGATGCGACAGGTGCAACTGCCACAGCAGGTGGTCGGCCAGCGTTTCGGTTTCGGCCACGCGTTCGGCGGCGCTGCCGATATCGTCGTCGTCGTCGAAGCTGCCTCCGCTACCGGACGCGCTCCAGTCCAGTTCGGCCGGTGCCCAGTCGTCGCCGGCATCGGTGCGTTCTGCGGGAGCTTCGCTGTCGTTGCCATCGCCGGCTTCGCTGGCGGTGCTGCCGTCGTTGCTGTCGGCCCAGTCCAGCAGCGGATTGCTCTCCACCGCCTGTGCGATTTCCAGCTCCAGCTCGGTGCTCGACATCTGCAGCAGCTTGATCGCCTGCTGCAGCTGGGGCGTCAGCACCAGCTGCTGTCCCAACGATGTCTGCAGCCGAGTCTTCATGCCTGTGCCGAAAGGAAGGAGAGGGACCCGGCGACTGCTTCACAGCTTGAAGGAATCCCCGAGGTAGACGCGACGCACATCGGCGTTGTCCAGGATCGCTTCCGGCGAACCCTGGGCCAGCACGCTGCCCTCGGCGAGGATATACGCGCGGTCGCAGATACCCAAGGTCTCGCGCACGTTGTGGTCGGTGATCAGCACGCCGATGCCACGTTGCTTGAGATGGGTGACGATGCGCTGGATCTCGCCGACCGAAATCGGGTCGACACCGGCGAACGGTTCGTCGAGCAGGATCAGGCGCGGCTGCGCGGCCAGGGCACGGGCGATCTCGCAGCGGCGGCGCTCGCCACCGGACAGGCTGGCGCCGAGCTGGTCGGCGACGTGGCCCAGCTGCAGTTCGTCGAGCAGGCTGTTCAATTCACGCTCGCGGCCAGCCGAATCCAGGCCCTCGCGCAGCTCCAGCACCAGGCGGATGTTGTCGGCCACGGTCAGCTTGCGGAACACCGACGGCTCCTGCGGCAGGTAACCCACGCCCTGCTTGGCCCGGGTATACATCGGGTCGCCGGTGATGTCCTTGCCGTCGAGCACGATGCTGCCAGCATCGGCGGCAACCAGGCCGACGATCATGTAGAAGCAGGTGGTCTTGCCGGCGCCGTTGGGGCCGAGCAGGCCGACCACTTCACCGGCGTCGAGGGTCAGCCCGAAGTCCTTGACGACTTCGCGTTGCTTGTACTTCTTGCGCAGGCCCTTGGCGACGAGCATTACTTCCTGCTCCCGGCCGGCGGTGCCGGCGTAGTGGCCTTGGGCTGTGCCGCAGGTGCGGCCGGGGTCTTGTTCTTCGGCGGGATGACGGTGCGCACGCGGCTGCCGTCGCCACCGGAGTTCATTTCGCCGGTGCGGGTGTTGTAGACCATGCGCTGGCCGGCATTGGTGCCGCGCGCGCTGGTGACCTTGTAGTTGCCGGTCAGGGTGATGATCTCGGTCTTGATGTCGTAGTCGATGCGATCGGCCAGCGCGTCCATCCAGGTGCCATCATCGAGCTGCTGCTTCATCTTGGCCTGCTTGCCGGTGAACACCGCACGCACGGGCTCGCCGTCCTTGAGGTAGATCTCGGCCTCGGACGAGCGCAGGTCCAGCGTGCCCTGGGTGATGATCACGCCCTGCGACAGCACGGTCTTGCCGTCGCCGGTGAGCATGCCCGACTGGGCGCCGGAATCGATGTGCATGTCTTCGTTGCGGTCGGTGGACTTGGCGAAGGCGGCGCTGGGGACAAGAAGACCGAGCGCGAGTACGGCGGCAAAGGGAATCTTCATCGGGGTCCGTTCTACCGGTAGGGGCCGCCCGGGCGGGCCGGGGGCGGGAGGGTGGGGCTGCCGGCCTTGCGCCTGTCCGGAGACGTCGCAGGCTGGCGGCGGAATCAGCGTTTGGGCGTGTAGCGGCCCTTGGACTGGCTGAGGAAATGATACGTGTTGTTCTTCGAATCCACTTCGAAGCCGACGCCGGACTGTTCCATGCCCGGGCGGGTCATGGTCACCAGGGCGTCGGTGCGGGCGCGATTCTCCCTCGGGAACACGTCCAGGTGGTCGGTGCGGAAGGTGGTCGGCACCGTGCCAGGGCCGGCCGGGCTGTCGCCCGCCACATTGCCGCGCAGCTTCATCTCGTCGCCCTTGGCGCTGAGCCAGCCGGTCTCGGCACGCAGGGTCCAGTGCTTGCCATCCTTGTCCGGCATCTCGAACAGCGGGGTGGCGATGTTGATGGTCTGGTCGCCGCGCTGGCGTTCCAGCAGCGGCGCGCGCAGGGTGGTCGATTCCTTGCCGTGCTCATCCAGGGCGACAATCTGGAAGTCGTGCAGGATGTAGTCCACGCCGACCTCCTGGCCGCCGTTGGCTGGCCCCTTGTCGCGGTTGCGCAGTGCGGCCCAGCTGCTGAGCAGGGCCGCCAGCAGCAGGCCGATGCCGAGCAGGGTGCGCCAGTTCACGGTGGGCAGGTTCATGCGCCGAACCTCGCCAGCACCGCATCCACATGACCCTGCGCGGCCAGCAGGATGTCGCACAGCTCACGTGCGGCGCCCTGTCCGCCCTCGGTACGGGTCTGCCAATGCACGCGCTCTGCAATCCATGGGTGGGCATTGGCCGGAGCGACGGCCAGGCCGACCGCGCCCAGCGGTGCCAGGTCGGGCAGGTCATCGCCCATGAACGCCACCTGTTCCAGGCCGATGCCGTGCTGTGCGCACAGGGCCTGCACGCTGGCCAGCTTGTCGCCCACGGCAATCTGGGTGTCGATGCCGAGGTCGGCGCCGCGCTTGAGCGCCGACTGGCTGTTGCGCGCGGTGATCAGTACGGGGTGGATACCGTGCTGCTGCAGCAGTTTCAGGCCCAGACCGTCCTGCACGAAGTACGCCTTGCTCTCGTTGCCGTCCTTGTCGTAGTACAGCCGACCGTCGGTGAGGGTGCCGTCCACGTCGAAGCAGGCCAGGCGGATACGGGCCGCGGCGGCATGCAGGTGGGCGGGGAAGGCGGGCAGGGGGGACCAGGGCATCAGGGCGGCAGGCTCGTTGGGGGCGGGTGCGGCGTTACAGACTGAATGGGGTCTATGGACTGTCGGTTAAACCACCCGGGCCCGCAACAGGTCATGAATGTTCAGGGCACCGACTGCGCGGCCCTGGCCATCGACCACGATCAGGCCGGTGATCTTGTGGGTCTCCATCAGCCGGGCCGCCTCGACGGCCAGCTGGTCGGCGCCGATGGTGCGCGGGTTGCGCGTCATCACATCGGCGATCTTGGCGGTGCGCACGTCCAGCGCACTGTCCAGCGCGCGGCGCAGGTCGCCGTCGGTGAACAGGCCGATCAGCACGCCGTCGGCATCGACCACGGCGGTCATGCCCAGCCGTTTGCGGCTCATCTCCATCAGCGCTTCACTGAGGCTGGCGTCCGCGCCAACGCTGGGCAGGTCGTCGCCGGTGTGCATCACGTCGGTGATATGCAGCAGCAGGCGGCGGCCGAGGCTGCCGGCCGGGTGTGAACGGGCGAAATCGTCGGCGGTGAAGCCGCGTGCGTCGAGCAGGGCCACGGCCAGCGCATCACCCATCGCCAGCGAGGCGGTGGTGCTGGAGGTCGGCGCCAGCGCCAGCGGGCAGGCCTCGGCCGGCACGCTCACATCCAGATGGATGTCGGCGGCGGTGGCCAGGCTGGACTGTGGGCGGCCAGTCATGGAAATCAGCACGTTGCCCTGGCGCTTGAGCACCGGCAGCAGCATCAGAACCTCGTCCGATTCGCCCGAATAGGACAGGGCCAGCACCACATCGTCCTCGGTGATCATGCCCAGGTCGCCGTGGCCGGCTTCGCCCGGGTGCACATAGAAGGCGGGTGTGCCGGTCGAGGCCAGGGTGGCGGCGATCTTGCGGGCGATGTGGCCGGACTTGCCCATGCCGGTCGCAACCACGCGCCCACGGCTGGCCAGGATCGCCTGGCAGGCCTGCTGGAAGGCCTCGCCGAGGCGGTCGGCCACGGCATCCAGCGCCTGCCGTTCGATCTCGAACACGCGGCGGCCACTGGCGACCAGGCCGGCAGGGTCGACGGAACGGGGGGGCAACAGGGATTCGGCCATGCGGACGCCACGCAGCGGAAGTAGAATGGAGGCACATTTTATTAGGAAAGCCCGTTGGACGCCGACACCATCCGCAATCTGATCGAAACCGGCCTGCCCGGCGCCCGCGCCGACGTGCAGGGCGACGATGGCGTGCATTTCGAAGCGACCGTGGTCTGCGAGGCCTTCGCCGGCAAGATGCCGCTGGCCCGCCACCGCATGGTGTATGCCACGCTGGGCGACCTGATGGGCGGCGCGATCCACGCGCTGGCGCTGAAAACCGTGACCCCGGCCGAAGCCGGCTGAACCGCAGAAGATCCCGAATACATGGCCAAGATCGTTGTGACCGGCGGCGCTGCGCTGCACGGTGAAGTGAGCATCTCCGGCGCCAAGAACGCCGTCCTCCCCATTCTCTGCGCGACCCTGCTGGCCGATGCGCCGGTGGAGATCACCAACGTGCCGCACCTGCACGACGTGGTCACCACGGTGAAGCTGCTGGGCGAGCTGGGCGCCAAGGTCACCATCGACCAGGGCACGCTGTCGCGTGGCAGTGCGATCGTGGTCGACCCGCGTTCGGTCAACCAGCACGTGGCACCGTACGAGCTGGTCAAGACCATGCGCGCCTCGATCCTGGTGCTGGGCCCGCTGCTGGCCCGCTTCGGTGCGGCGGAAGTATCGCTGCCGGGCGGCTGCGCGATCGGTTCGCGTCCGGTCGACCAGCACATCAAGGGCCTGCAGGCGCTGGGCGCCGAGATCGTGGTCGAGAACGGCTTCATCAAGGCCACCGCCAAGCGTCTGAAGGGCGGCCACTTCACCTTCGACATGGTCAGCGTCACCGGCACCGAGAACGTGCTGATGGGCGCGGTGCTGGCCGAAGGCACCACCATCCTCGACAACTGCGCGATGGAACCGGAAGTGACCGATCTGGCGCACTGCCTGATCGCGCTGGGCGCGAAGATCGAAGGCCTCGGCACCGCGCGCCTGGTGATCGAAGGCGTCGAGCGCCTGTCCGGTGGCCGCCACGAAGTGCTGCCCGACCGCATCGAGACCGGCACCTTCCTGGTGGCCGCAGCAATGACCGGCGGCAAGGTCACGGTCAACCGCGCACGCCCGAACACCATGGACGCGGTGCTGTCCAAGCTGGTCGAGGCCGGCGCGAAGATCGAGACCACCGACGACACCATCACCCTGGACATGCAGGGCAAGCGGCCGAAGGCGGTCAACCTCACCACCGCGCCGTACCCGGCGTTCCCGACCGACATGCAGGCGCAGTTCATGGCGCTCAACTGCGTGGCCGACGGCGTGGGCGTGATCAATGAAACGATCTTCGAGAACCGGTTCATGCACGTCAACGAACTGCTGCGTCTGGGCGCGGACATCCAGGTCGAAGGGCATACCGCCATCGTGCGTGGCAACGAACACCTGAGTGGTGCGCCGGTGATGGCCACCGACCTGCGTGCATCGGCCTCGCTGATCCTGGCCGGCCTGATGGCCAGCGGCGAGACCACCATCGACCGCATCTACCACCTTGATCGTGGCTACGAGAACATCGAAGAGAAGCTGTCTTCGCTCGGTGCCACCATCCGGCGCGTGCCATGATCCTGCGCGGCAAGTTCAGCCCGCGCCGCAAGGCGCTGCTGGCCCTGGTGCTGATCGTGCTGGCGTGGCTGGGCTATGCCTGGTACGCCAACATCGCCATCACCCAGGGCATCGAGCAGAAGGACATGGACTGGAACGGCGACGGCACGGTCTCGCGTGATGAGATCATCGAGTCGTTCTATGCGGTTGCGGTGAATGACAGCCAGGACGGCAACCGCCATTGCCGCACCTTCGTCTGGCGCAGCACCGGCGAGCAGATCCGCGTGGACTGCCGCACCGAGTTCAAGGCGGCCGAAGAGAAACCGGCCGAAGCGAAGAAATAAGAAAACGCCCGCGGAAGCGGGCGTTTTCTTTCGCGGGGTCGGATCCCTTTCCGACGGAAAGGGCTCTGACCCAGCCATGTCGCAACCGGGGTCAGAGCCCTTCCCGGGGGAAGGGATCCGACCCCAACAATCAGTTCATCGCCTTGATGGTCAGGTCCAGCGCATCGCGGCCGCTCTCACGTTGCAGCATGCGCGCCGGCACCGGGAATTCCGGCACGATCCACGCGATCAGTTCCTTGTTGCCATCGGCACGCGAGACCTTGGTGGCCTCGTAGCTCTTGCCACCCACGGTGATCGATTCCTTGCCGACCACGCGGTAGGTCATGTTCTTGATGCGGCCCTCGTCGACCATGCGATAGGTCAGCGGCTTGCCCGCGGCCAGGTCACGGGCGATCGCCAGGTTGATCAGCAGCGCATCCATGTCACCGGCTTTCAGCGCAATCGGTCCAGCGCGATCCGGCTTGATGTCGCCGGTCCAGGTGGCCTGGTTGCTGGTCCAGTTGTAGTTGGCCTGCACGTTGCGCTTCTTCACCAGCAGCGCCGAACGGTCCTGGCTGCTGAGCGGGCGCAGCTGGCCACGCACTTCCTCGAACACTGTGCTCTGGCTGAGGTCGGCCAGCTGGTTCTTCACCTGCAGGCTGTAGCGCCACTTGTTGCTGCCTTCGCTGGCCAGGGTCATGGTGCCGTTGGCCTGCATGCCCATGTAGCTGGCCAGGTAATCGGCCTTGAACGGTTCCAGCGCCATGGCCGGCAGGCTGGCCACGGTCAATGCCGCAGCCGCGATCCAGGTGAGGGGGCGGGTCAGGGTGCTCATGCTCAGACTCCTTGGTATTCGATCAGGCGCAGGTCGACGCGGTCTTCGCCGTCTTCGCGTTGCAGGATGCGCACCGGGGTGGGGACACCGTTGGCGATCCAGAGGATGGTTTCGTTGTTGCCGCCGTTGGTCCGGTAGACCCGCAGGGCGTTGTAGGACAGGTCGCCGACCTCTACGTTCTCGGTCTGCGGCGCGGCCTGGTAGTCGTGCTGGCGGACCTTGCCCATGTCCACGTAGCGGTAGTGCATGGTGGCACCCGGGCGGGCGTCGCGCATGATCGCCAGGTTGATCAGCAGCGCGCTCTGGTCACCCGGCTGCAGCGGGATCGGCTGCGCACGTTCCTTCTTGACGTCGCCGGTCCACTGCGCGGTACCGGCCTGCCAGTTGTAGGTACCGACCGCCTTCTTGCCCAGGAACAGGCCCTTGCGCACCGTGCTCTGGCTGAGCGGTGCATAGGTGCCGCCGCGTTCTTCGAACACGGTGCTCTGCTCGATGTTCAGGCCCAGCACGCTGGCGAAGCCGCGGCGGCCGACCACCTGCATGTCCACCCGCCACTGATTACCGCCGGTGTGGGTGACCTGCATGCTGGCATCGCCGGCCTCCTTGCTCTTGTAGAAGGCCTGGTAGGTGGCGGTGAACGGCTGCAGCGGCGGCGGCTCCCAGGCCAGTGCCGGAGGCATCGGCACGGCCGGTTCGGCGGGCGGCTGCACAACGGGTACCGGCTGCGCAGGGGCCGCAGGCGGTTGCGCCTGTCCCCAGCCCACGCCGGGAAGCACGGCAAGCGACAACAGCAGTGAAGTGGACAGCAGGGTCGTGGTCTTCATGGAGGACAGGGACCGCAGGAGGGGGCAGGATGCCAGCCCCGCAGTCATCGGGGCGTGTGCATGGGGACTACCGGTTCAGGTTCCCGGCGGAATCTAGGGCCAACGGGCTAAACAGGGGGTGACCGTCCAGTTGCGGCTGGCCCTCCCGTTCAGCCAGGCGGCCGGCGCACAACAGCTGCAGGGTGGCGATCAGCAGGGGATGCTCCACCGCCAGCACGCGTGCAGCCAGGCTGTCCGCGTCATCGCCGGGCAGCACCGGCACCCGCACCTGCGCCAGGACGGCGCCGGCGTCCAGCTCGGGCACGACGAGGTGCACGCTGGCACCGTGCTCGGCATCGCCGGCGTCCAGTGCGCGCGCGTGCGTGCCCAGGCCCTTGTGCAGTGGCAGCAGTGACGGGTGGATGTTGACCAGGCGGCCATCGAAGCGCTGCACGAAGGCGGCGCCGAGGATGCGCATGTAGCCGGCGCAGATGATCCAGTCTGGCTGCACGGCGGCCAGTGCATCGCCCAGTGCCTGCTCGTAGGCGGCGCGGTCGTCGAACTCCTTGGGTGCATGCGCCCAGCGCAGGCCGGCATCGACACGCAGCAGAGCGTCCGCGGCGGGGCGGTCGGAAAACACGCCGACCACCTCGGCCGGCAGTCGGCCGTCGGCAATGGCATCGAGGATGGCCTGCAGGTTGCTGCCACGACCGGAGGCAAGCACGGCGATGCGGGTGGGTGTAGTCATTGCAGGGCGCTCCGGCGGATCAGCGGCCAGGTCAGCAGGCTGCCCACGGTGGCCATCAGCATGTCGGCATGCGCGTCCCACATGTCGCCCTGCTGGCCGTTGTAGGCCTCGGCGGCATCCGGTGACAGGGCCAGTGCGATGGCCCACTCGAACCATTCATAGACCAGGCTGGCGCACATCACCGTCATCACCACCAGGGTGAAAGCCTGGCCCAGGCGCAGCGCCGGCCACGCGTGGCGGGCCAGCTGCAGCAGCGCAGGGGTGAAGCAGACGCCGAACAGGAAGTGGATGAGGCGGTCGAAATGGTTGCGCTGCCAGCCGAATGCCGTATTCGGCGACCAGCCGGTCAGCGTCTGCGCCCAGGCGTCGTAGGGTACGTTGGAATACAGCCAGCGCGCGGCCACGCAGTGCAGGGCGATGAAACCGCAGATCGCGATGAAGGCACCGTTGCCCAGCCAGCCGCCGCGACGGTCGACCCACAGCAGCGCGGCCAGCCCGATCACGGTCAGGGTGCTGTGCAGGGCCTGTTCGGTAGGCCACAGCGGGTGGACCCAGCTGATTGCGAACACCGCCAGCACGGCGGCAAAGGCCAGCTTCTTCGGGCCGGAGAAGCGGGTGGTGGTGGGCGACGCAGTCGTGGAGAGGGCAGGCGAGGACATGTCGGGTCGATCAGGAAAGGGCGGTCGTCTGCCGGCCGGCTCAGACGCTGAGGTGGTCGCCGCGGTCGAACAGGGCGGCCATGTCCGGCTTGCCGAGGAAGACCCAGGCATAGGCGGCCAGCGCCATGCCCAGTGGGCCGGCCAGCACGCCCAGCCACGCCGCGCGCCGGCACCAGGCCAGTCCCGTGCAGCGTGACAGCAGGCGGGCGGTATGCAGCTGCACGAAGCCCAGCACCGCAGCCAGCGCGGCGATGGACGCATAGATCGTGGTCAGCATCCAGGCATCGTCCAGCCCACGCGAGTGGGCCACCCACGCGCTGAGGCCAAGGAACGCCACTGTGGCGAACCAATGGAAGCCGGCCAGTGCGAAGAACAACACCTTCAGCGTCTGCAGGTGGCTGGCCAGCTGCAGCTGCGCCAGGGTCTGCTGCGGCAGCGGTGGTGGATTGCCGGAGGCGGTCATGCGGGCGTGGCGGGAAGGTCGAAGGCGGCCTTCACCTGCGGGCGCAGCAGGGTGATGAGGCTGAACACCCCCAGCACCGTGCCGATGGGGGTGAACAGGCAGGCCAGGCCGGCCGCGATCAGGCACAGCAGGTAGCGGCGTCTCTGGGCCAGGCAGCGGCCGGCATAGGCGACGAACGCGCCCAGGGTGACGCCACCGAATACGGCGACGCAACCGATGAGGGTGAACATCCAGCCGAACAGGCGCTGCTCGGCCGGTGACGACGGCTGGCCGCCGGAATTCATCGGCAGGTTGCCGGTGAGCGCGGTGATGCCCAGTACGATGTGGATGATGAAGATCAGCGAGAACAGCACGATCAGGCCGCCGACCACGTAGTGCGCGATGGCCAGCATGCGCAGGTGGTCGGCGTCCTGCGCGCTGAACACCGGTACCGTCGCCAGCGGCGGCGGCACGGGGGCGGGCGACAAGGGGGGCGTTGCGTCCATGCGGGCTCCTGGGTTGCCGGGATCAGCCGATGTGGACGCGCTCAGCGCCTTCGGCGGTGACCACCTGGCCGATGGTCCAGTGCTCCAGGCCCTGCGCCTTGACCGCCTCGGACACGGCAGCCACCTGGTCCGGCGCGACGATCAGCACGAAGCCGATACCGCAGTTGAAGGTGCGCCACATCTCGCTGTCGGCTACCGCGCCTTCCTTCTGCAGCCACTGGAACACCGGCGGCAGGGTCCAGGACGAGGCCTGGATGTCCAGGCCGAGGCCGTCGGGCACCACGCGGATGATGTTCTCGGTCAGGCCGCCACCGGTGATGTGGGCCATGCCGTGGATGGCCGCGCCGTGCGACTTCAGCAGCGACAGGATCGGCTTGACGTACAGGCGGGTCGGCGCCATCAGCGCATCGACCAGCTTCACGCCGCCTTCCAGCTCCAGCTCGGCCGGGCGGCCGGCGCGGTCGTAGATGCGGCGCACCAGCGAGTAGCCGTTGGAATGCGGGCCGGACGAGGCGATGCCGATCAGCACGTCGCCGGCAGCCACGCTGGCGCCGTCCTTCAGCTCGCTCTTCTCGACCGCGGCGACGGTGAAGCCGGCCAGGTCGTACTCGCCCGGGGCATACATGTCGGGCATTTCAGCGGTTTCGCCGCCGATCAGCGCGCAGCCGGCCTCGGTGCAGCCGTTGGCGATGCCGCCCACGACCGCCGCGGCGGTGTCGATGTCCAGCTTGCCGGTGGCGAAGTAGTCCAGGAAGAACAGCGGCTCGGCGCCCTGCACCAGCACGTCGTTCACGCACATGGCGACCAGGTCGATGCCGATCGTATCGTGGCGGTTCAGCTGGTGGGCCAGCTTCAGCTTGGTGCCCACGCCGTCGGTACCCGACACCAGCACCGGCTCGCGGTACTTGTTGGACAGGTCGAACAGGGCGCCGAAGCCACCCAGGCCGCCCATCACTTCCGGGCGGAAGCTGCGCTTGACCAGGGGCTTGATCCGCTCGACCAGCGCGTTGCCGGCGTCGATGTCGACACCCGCGTCACGGTAGGTGAGGGGGGAAGGGGCGGAAGACGGGGTGTTGGTCACGGGCGTCGGCGCTGGCAGGGGTTGAACGGGCGATTTTAACAGGCCGCATTGGCGCAAAGGCCGTATTCGGGCAACAATTCCCCCGGATACGTCGAGCCAATGGATGTCCTGATGCGCCGCAGCCTGATTCTGACCCTGCTCCTTGCGCTGAGCCTGCCGGTGGCCACGATGGCCCAGAGCGGCCTTCGCACCGAGGGTGATGTCGCCACCGCCAGTGGTGCGTACGAGGCCGAAGTGCCCGTCAACAGCCAAGCCGAAGCCGACCGCAACGGTGCCCTGGCCCGCGCCTTGAGCGTTGTACTGGGCAAATTGTCCGGCGATCGCAGCGTGATGTCGCGCCCCGGCGTGGCGCAGGCGCTGCGCAATGCCAAGGATTACGTGGCCAGCTACGACTACAAGCAGGACCAGAGCGTGAGCGCCAGTGGCGCCCCCAGCTTCCGCACCCTGCTGGTGGCGCGCTTCCGCGAGGACGACGTCGATTCGCTGGTGTCGGCGCTGGGCCTGCCGCTGTGGCCGCAGCCGCGACCGAAGCCGGTGCTGTGGCTGGCCGTCGATGACGGCAGCGGCCCGCGCCTGGTCAGCGTGCAGCAGGCCAACGCCGCCCGACCGCTGCTGAACCGCGCCATTGAACGCGGCTACAAGCTGGGCCTGCCCAGCGGTGGTGCCGCCGAACAGGCGCTGGCCGGTGCCATCTGGCGCCAGGACAGTGCCGCCGTGGCCCGTGCCTCTTCGCGCTACTCGCCGCCGATGCAGCTGATCGGCAAGCTGTACCGCGCCAACGGCGGCTGGCAGGCGGACTGGGTGTTCGTCGACAACGGCCGTGAGCTGAACAAGTGGACCAGCAAGGACGCCAACGCCATGCGCGCGATGGCCGCCGGTGCCGATGGTGCCGCCGATGCGCTGGTCAAGCGCTATGCCAAGGCCGGCGCCGCCGTCGGCCAGGCCGGGAGCTACCGGGTGGTGGTCACCGGCATCAACAGTGCCGACGACTACCTGCGCCTGGCCGCCGGCCTGCGCGAGGTGCCGGTGGTGCGCAACGTCACCCCGCTGCATGCCTCGGCCGGCCAGCTGGAGCTGAGCCTGGAGATGACCACCGGCCTGGCCGGCTTCAACCGCATGCTGGGCGACAACGGCGTGCTGGTGCCGAGCGCGCCGCTGCCGGCCCTGCCGACGCCGATCGACGACACCACCGGTGCCCCGGTGGCCCCCCCGGTCAGCAACGAGTACCGCCTGCGATGACTCTGACCCCGGAAGCGGAAATCGCGCAGTTCCTGCGCCGCCTGAAGTACATCCTGTTCGCCGGCCTGATCGGCTGGGTGGTGTGGCTGCTGGCACCGATCCTGACCCCGTTCGTGCTGGCGCTGGCGCTGGCCTGGCTGGGTGACCCGCTGGTGGACCGCATCGAGGCCACCGGCCGCTCGCGCATGACCGGCGTGGTGCTGGTGTTCGCGGCGATGGTGCTGGTGATCGTGGCGCTGCTGCTGGTGCTGGTGCCGATGATCGAGCGCCAGATCACCACCCTGATCGCGGTCGCGCCGCAGGCACAGGCGTGGCTGATGGAAAAGGGCATTCCTTGGTTCGAGCAGAAGACCGGCCTGGAAGTGATGCAGTGGCTGGACCCGGACCGCCTGATCGAATGGGTGCGCAGCCACTGGCAGCAGGCCGGCGGCTTCGCCACCACGTTCATGGGCTACGTCTCGCGTTCGGGCTTTGCGATGGTGACCTGGGTGGTCAACATCCTGCTGCTGCCGATCCTGGCGTTCTACTTCCTGCGCGACTGGGACAAACTGGTCGAGCGGGTGGCGTCGGTGATTCCGCGCAACCAGGTCGGCACCATCAGCGCGCTGGCGCGTGAGTCCAACGAGGTGCTGGGCGCGTTCATCCGCGGCCAGTTCCTGGTGATGCTGGCGCTGGGCGTGATCTATGCCGGCGGCCTGTCGCTGGTCGGCCTCAAGCTGGGGCTGCTGATCGGCCTGATTGCCGGCCTGATCAGCTTCATTCCCTACCTGGGCGCGACCACCGGCATCCTGATGGCGGTGGTGGCCGCACTGGTGCAGGCGCAGGGCTTCGACCTGAAGCTGCTGATCCTGGTCGGCGTGGTGTTCACCGTGGGCCAGCTGCTGGAGAGCTATGTGCTGACCCCGCGCATTGTCGGCGACAAGATCGGCCTGCACCCGGTGGCAGTGATCTTCGCGGTGATGGCCGGTGGCCAGCTGTTCGGCTTCCTCGGCATGCTGCTGGCGCTGCCGGTGGCGGCGGTGACCAACGTGCTGCTGCGCTATGCCCACCAGCGTTACCGGCAGAGCGAGCTGTACGTGGGCGAGAAGCCGGCGATCGTGCTTGATGGCGTGGTCGACGCCCCCCATATCATCATTCCGGACGACAAGGGCCCCGACCTGAAGTGATGGGTGTGCCGCAACTGCCGCTGGCCCTGCATTACCCGCGGGACCAGCGCCTGGAGACTTTCATCGGTGCGCCGGATGGCGCGCTGGCGCAGCTGCGCGCGATCGCGGTCGGCGCCAGCCACGATTGGGTCTACCTGGAAGGTGCGGCGGGCACGGGCAAGACCCACCAGGCGCTGGCGATGTGCTCCAGCGCCGAGCAGGCCGGGCGACTGCCGACCTACGTACCGCTGGCCAGCGCCGCTGGCCGCGTTCGTGCGGCGCTCGATGGGCTGGAAGCGCGCGAACTGGTGGCGCTGGACGGCCTGGATGAGGTTGCCGGCAACCGTGAGGACGAGATCGCGCTGTTCGATTTCCATAACCGTGCGCGCGCTGCGGGCATGACCGTGCTGTACACGGCGCAGAAGGCGCCGGGCGAACTGGGCCTGGTGTTGCCGGACCTGCGCTCGCGGTTGGGCCAGTGCGTGCGCGTGCTGCTGCAGCCGCTGGATGAGGAAGGGCGGGCCGCGGTGCTGCGTGAGCGCGCGCTGCGGCGTGGGCTGGCGATCGACGAGGCCTCCATCGAGTGGCTGCTGTCGCATACCGGGCGCGAGCTGGGTGGCTTGATCACGCTGCTGGACTGGCTGGACCGCGAGTCGCTGGCGGCGAAGCGGCGGATCACCGTGCCGTTCCTGCGCCAGGTGCTGGAAGAAGGCCGGCCGCGTTACTGAAGGTGGGGTTTGCTTTGCAGGGCTGCGCCCTGCACCCGCCGTAGTGCCGGCCGCTGGCCGGCAACAGCAAGAGCCGAAGCAACAGCAGAAGCTGGCTTCCTGAGGGGAGGCGGGGTGGCTCAGGTTGCGGGGGACGGCGCAAGTACGTCCATGTAGCCTCGGTCGCGCCATCCATGGCGCTCACGCCCCCACAACCTGAGCCACCCCGCCTTCGACAGGTTCCCGCGATCTGCCGGGACTGCGTACTGCATTGCTGTTGATGGGTGTCGACCTTGGTCGATACGTGTCTTGCTTGTGGTGGGTGTCGACCTTGGTCGACACCAGAGCGAGCGTAGCGACGCGACCCGCTTTTGCTTTTCTTTTTTCTTTTCCGTGG
>NZ_JAOCFV010000051.1:0-30747 GCF_029842145.1 Stenotrophomonas sp. GD03794 | reverse complement strand
ATCCTTTTCCTGCGGAAAAGGGATCTGACCCCATTCGCATTTAAGGTTTGCCGTATCTGGCCTCATCGGTGAAAATCGGGATACCCCCGATTTCCTGCGAGTGCCGATGCACCATGACACCGACCTGATCAACATCGTTGCCGTTGGCCTCGGGCTCGCCTTCATCTTCGGCGCGCTGGCCAACAAGCTCCGCTTGTCTCCCCTGGTCGGTTACCTGGTTGCTGGCATCTGCGTAGGCCCGTTCACTCCCGGCTTCGTTGCCGACCAGGCGCTGGCCAACCAGCTGGCCGAGCTGGGCGTGATGCTGCTGATGTTCGGCGTCGGCCTGCACTTCTCGCTGAAGGACCTGATGGCGGTCAAGGCCATCGCCATCCCCGGTGCCATCGGCCAGATCGCGGTCGCTACCCTGCTCGGCTGGGGCGTAGCCTCGCTGATGGGCTGGCCCGCCATCCATGGCGTCATCTTCGGTTTCTCGCTGGCCACCGCCAGTACCGTGGTACTGCTGCGGGCGATGGAGGAACGCCGCCTGCTGGAAACCATGCGCGGCAAGATCGCGGTCGGCTGGCTGATCGTGGAAGACCTGGCCTGTGTGCTGGCGCTGGTGATGATGCCGGTGATGGCCGGTGTCTTCGGCCCCGACGCGGCCAAGGAATCGCACTCGCTGGGCAGCGTGCTGGCCGACATCGGCTGGACCTTCGTGCAGCTGGGCCTGTTCGTGGCGGTGATGCTGGTGGTCGGGCGCCGGGTCATCCCGTGGATCCTCGAACGTATCGCCGGCACCGGTTCGCGTGAACTGTTCACCCTGTCGGTGCTGGCGATCGCGCTGGGCGTGGCGTTCGGCTCGGCGATGCTGTTCGGCGTCTCGTTCGCGCTGGGCGCGTTCTTCGCCGGCATGCTGCTCAACGAATCGGAGCTGAGCCACAAGGCCGCGCATGATTCACTGCCACTGCGCGATGCGTTCGCGGTGCTGTTCTTCGTCTCGGTGGGCATGCTGTTCGATCCGAACATCCTCATCCAGCACCCGTGGCAGGTGCTGGCCACGGTGCTGATCATCATGTTCGGCAAGTCGGCGGCGGCGTTCTTCATCGTGCGCGCCTTCGGCCACCCGACCAGCACCGCGCTGACCATCTCGGCCAGCCTGGCGCAGATCGGCGAATTCGCCTTCATCATCGCCGGCCTCGGCGTGGCGCTGCAGATCCTGCCGAAGGAAGGCCAATCGCTGGTACTGGCCGGTGCGCTGGTGTCGATCATGCTCAACCCGCTGGTCTTCGGGCTGCTGGACCGTTGGCAGGCCAAGCAGGAACAGCAGCCGCAGCCGGCCGAGCCGGAAGAGGCAATCGGCCCATCGCGTGATCTGAACGGGCACGCGATCGTGATCGGCTACGGCCGGGTCGGCAGCGAGCTGGCACAGGTGCTGCGCGATCGCGGCGTGCCGGTGCTGGTGATCGATGACAACAAGGAACATGTCGAGCAGGCGCACGCCAAGGGCCTGGCGGCGATCCGTGGCAGTGCTGCCGCCGACCGGGTGCTGGCCGAGGCCCATCCGGAGCGCGCGAAGATTGCGGTGCTGGCGATTCCACAGCCGCTGGAGGCCGGTGAGGCGCTGGCCAAGCTGCGGGCGATCAACCCGGAGCTGACGCTGCTGGCGCGTGCACACAGCGATGCGGAGGTGAAGCATCTGCTGGAACACGGTGCGGATGGCACGGTGATGGCCGAGCGTGAGCTGGCGTACTCGCTGGCGGAGATGGTGATGTCCACGCCGCCGTATCGCGGGCTGGGACAGCACAGTATTCCGGTGGTGTGAGGAGTGTGGGTGCGGCAGGGCTTGCAGCCCTGCACCTGCTGAAGCAACGTCAACGACAAAAGCAAAAGCTGGCATTCCGTGGGATGGCGGGGTGGGTCCGGTGGCGGGAGACGCCGTAAACCCTTCCATGGGGGCTTGGCCGCGGCATCCATGCCGCGGACACTCCCGCCACCGGCCCCACCCCGCCTTCGACAATTTCCTGCGGCTGTTGGTAGGTGTCGACCTTGGTCGACACGGCGGTGCATGGGGTCAGATCCGTTTTCCGCAGGAAAACGGATCTGACCCGGAAACAAAAAGAATCCCCGGTCGACCCGCATCGACCGGGGATCTGGATCGCCACGTTGCCACGCCTTGGAGAGGCAGTTCCACCGTAGCGCATCGCGGCGTGGGTGGTGATCGCCTATGGCGATGACAACCAAGCGCGCGGCTATCAGGCGCCGGCCAGGGCCTGTTCCAGGTCGGCACGCAGGTCGCCGATGTGCTCGATGCCGATCGACAGCCGCACCGTGTCTTCGCTGACGCCGGCCTTGGCCAGTTCGGCGGCGTCCAGCTGGCGATGGGTGGTCGAGGCGGGATGGGTGGCCAGTGACTTCGCGTCGCCCAGGTTGACCAGGCGGGTGAACAGCTTCAGTGCATCGAGGAAGCGCGCGCCGGCTTCACGGCCGCCCGGCAGGCCGAAGGTCAGTACGCCCGAGCCGTGCCCGCCCAGGTAGCGCTGCGCGGCGGCGTGCTCGGGGTCGTCGGCCAACCCGGCGTAGCGCACCCAGGCCACCTTGGCATGCGCCTTCAGGAACTGCGCGACGGCCAGTGCGTTGGCGTTGATGCGTTCCATGCGCAGCGCCAGGGTCTCGATGCCCTGCAGGATCAGGAACGCGTTGAACGGTGACAGCGCCGCGCCGGTATTGCGCAGCGGCACCACCCGCGCGCGGCCGATGTAGGCCGCTGGCCCCAGCGCTTCGGTATAGACCACGCCGTGGTAGCTGGGGTCGGGCTGGTTGAGCCGCGCGAAGCGCTGGGGTTGTGCAGCCCAGTCGAAGCGGCCGGAATCGACGATCGCGCCGCCCAGGCTGTTGCCGTGGCCGCCGAGGTACTTGGTCAGCGAATGCACCACGATGTCGGCGCCGTGCTCGAACGGGCGCAGCAGGAACGGGGTGGCCACGGTGTTGTCGACGATCAGCGGCACGCCGGCGGCATGCGCGACCTCGGCGATGGCGGCGATGTCGGTGACGTTGCCACGCGGGTTGCCGATCGATTCGACGAACACGGCCTTCGTGCGTTCATCGATCAACGCGGCGAACGCGGACGGATCGGCCGGGTCGGCGAAGCGCGCCTGGATGCCGTACTGCGGCAGGGTGTGCGCCAGCAGGTTGAGGCTGCCGCCATACAGCGCACTGGAGGCGACGATGTTGTCGCCGGCCTCGGCGATGGTCTGGATGGCATAGGTGATGGCCGCCTGCCCCGAGGCCAGCGCCAGCGCACCGATGCCGCCTTCCAGCGCGGCCAGGCGCTGCTCCAGTACGTCGGTGGTGGGGTTCATGATGCGCGTGTAGATGTTGCCCGGCACCTTCAGATCGAACAGGTCGGCACCGTGCTGGGTGTCATCGAAGGCATAGGCCACGGTCTGGTAGATCGGTACCGCCACCGCACGTGTGGTCGGGTCGGGACGGTAGCCGCCGTGCACGGCCAGGGTTTCCAGTTGCCACTGCGGGTCGCTCATTGCACCAGGCTCCATCCGGGGAAACCGCCACCATAGGCCAGCCGGGAGCATCCGCTGAGAGCCGCTGGCGATGACGTCCGTACCACCGGTTATCAGGTTGGCCACGATTCAGGCAGCCGTCATGGGCCATTGCTAGGCTTCGCCACCGGGCGCCCCTGCCCGGGCACGGAGGCCCAACGCGCATGCAGCCATCCCCTTGGACACCCACCGCCAGCGGTACGCCGACCCCGGTCCTGCTGGTGGAGGACGACCGCCGCCTGGCAGAGCTGGTCAGCGACTATCTCCACGAACATGGCTTCGCCGTGCAGCATGTGGCCCGTGGCGACCTGGCCGGTGCCGCCTGCCGCCAGCACGCGCCGGAACTGGTGGTGCTGGACCTGATGCTGCCCGGCCTGGGCGGCATCGACGTGTGCCGGCAGATCCGCAGCTTCTCCGATGTGCCGATCCTGATGCTGACGGCCTGCGAGGACGACATCGAGCAGGTGCTCGGCCTGGAATCGGGCGCCGACGACTATGTGCACAAGCCGATCGAGCCGCGCCTGCTGCTGGCTCGCCTGCGCGCCCTGCTGCGCCGCCGCCATGGCAGCAGCAACACCGGCACCCCCTGCCGCCTGATGCACGGCGAGCTGCTGATCGACCGCATGCAGCGCGAGGTACACCTGCACGGCCAGCCGGTGGACATGGGCACCACCGAATTCGAGATCCTGTGGCTGCTGGCCAGCCAGCCGGGGCAGATCCTCTCGCGTGACCAGATCCTGCAGGCGGTGCGCGGCATCGGCTTCGACGGGCTGGACCGCAGTGTCGATGTCAGCATCGGCAAGCTGCGCCGCAAGCTGGGGGATGACGCGCGCGAACCGCGGCGGATCAAGACGGTGTGGGGCCGCGGCTACCAGTTCAATCCCTCGTCCTGGTCGGCATGAAGCGGCTGTTCCTGCGCCTGTGGCTGGTGGTCGGCGCGAGCTTCCTGATCACCCTGCTGCTGATCAACGTGATCTTCGATCGCATCTACCTGCCGTTCCAGCAGCGTGTATTCGCAGAGCAGGTGCGCGGCCAGTTGTATGCATTGCGGCAGGGGCTGGACGGAAAGGACTCCGCCGCCCAGCAGGACCAGCTGGCGCAATGGCAACCCCACTATGGCATTGCACTGGCACTGCTGCCGTCAGCGCCGGCCCTCGAGGCCGGCGAACAGGAACAGCTGCGGCGCAACGGGCTCATCTCCCGGCAGAAGTTCGAGATCGTACTGGCGCCGCTTGATCCACTGCATCCCGATGGCCCCTGGCTGCGCCTGCACCTGCCAGGCGAGCCGTCGATGACCCTCTATCTCACCCTGATCGCCTATTCGGTGATGCTGGCCCTGTTCGGGCTGTGCCTGTACGCCTGGGTGCGCCTGCTCTGGCGCGATCTGGACGCTCTGCGCGAGCATGCCGACCGCATCGGCGCCGGCGATCTGCAGGCACGCGCGCAGGTCTCGCCGCGCTCGCAGATCCGGGTCATCGTCGACCATTCCAACCGCATGGCCGCACGCGTGGCCGAGCTGGTGCAGCGCCAGCGCGACCTGACCCATGCGATCTCGCACGAACTGCGTACCCCCATCGCACGCGTGGCCTTCGGCCTGGACCTGATGCAGGACAGCGATGATCGCGATCGCCGCGCACGGCTGGCCCAGGGCCTGCATGGCGACCTGGCCGAACTCAACCGGCTGGTCAGCGAACTGTTGGCCTATGAACGCCTGGAACACCCCAGCGACGGCGAGCCTCTGCAACGCATCGAGGCCAATGACTGGCTGCAGGACTGCCTCGCCGATGCGCGACGCGACGCGGAACGGACCGGACTCGTCGTGCGCGTGCAGCCCAGTGCGTTGCCGCGGGTGGATGCCGAACCGCGGCTGCTGCAGCTGGCGCTGAGCAACCTGGTCGGCAACGCACTGCGTCATGCGCATTCGCAGGTCGAAGTCTCACTGGTTGGTGTGGGTGGCCGCGCCTGCCTGCGCGTGGATGATGACGGCCCGGGCATCGCCGAGGCCGACCACGAAAAAGTGATGCGCCCGTTCACCCGCCTGGATGACAGCCGCAGCCGCGATACCGGCGGCTTCGGTCTGGGCCTGGCCATCGTCAACCGCATTGCAGCCCGCCACGGCGGCGAGCTGCGCATCAGCCGCGCCACGCTGGGCGGCGCGCGCCTGGAAATGCACTGGCCGCTGGCTGCCAGCTGAACGCCTACGGGCACGATTACAGTTGATTACAACTCCCGCACAACTGCGGACGGATCGGTCGCCGGCATATCGCCACGCTGGCGACCCTGCAGCACACGCCGGATGCGCGTGCTGCACTCCTCCCATTGTCGAGAGTGCCCATGTCCCAGCGTCACCGTACCCCGTCCCTGCTCTGCCTGGCCCTGCTGCCCCTGTTCGCCGCGCCGATCGCCCATGCCAAGGAGGATCACTGGACCTTCGAAGTCGCCGCCGGTGGTGGCGTGACCCCGCGCTACAGCGGCAGCGAGGACTATCGTGCGACGCCATCGCTGTCCTTCGATGTCACCTCGCCGGGGGGATGGTTTCTGGGCACCAGTGGCATCGGCTGGGGCACCTCCATCGGCGAGCACACCCGCGTACGGGCCTACGTCGGCGCCAGCGGCATCCGCAAGGACAAGGACTCCCTGCTCGGCGGTTCGGACTTCCTGCGCGGCATGGGTGATATCGATACCCGTCCCCTGGTCGGCATCTCGGCTGGTTATACGCTGGGCGAAGCCGTGCTGAGTGGCTCCTGGCAGTTCACCCGCAAGGACGAGGACAAGGCCGAGAACGGCCTGGCCACCCAGCAGATCCACCTGAACCTGACGATGCCGCTGTTCGACCTGGCCGGCGGCGTGGTCAGCGGCAGCGTGTCCACCGACTACGGCAACCGTGGCTACATGCAGACCTGGTACGGCGTCAGCCCGGAACAGGCGGCGCGCACCGGCTTTGCCCAGCACACGCCGAAAGCCGGCCTGGTCAGTGCCGGTCTTGGCCTGAAATGGAGCCACCGCGTGGGCCGCAACGGCAACTGGTACATCTCGGCCGAGGGCACGCGACTGCTTGGCGACGCCGCCGACAGCCCGATCGTGCAGAAGCCCAACCAGTTCGGCCTGATGAGCGGCTACACGCACCGCTTCTGAGTGATTGCCGGGCATGGCCCGGCGTACCTCGCAGGAAACGGGGCGCTGCGGCCAGGCAGTGCCCCGTGTGAATCAGACCTTGGCGAACACCAGGTGGCCGCCGTCGTTGCCGACTTCAATGGTGTCGCCGTTGACGAAGGCGCCGGACAGGATCTTCTGCGCCAGCGGGTTTTCCAGCTGCGCCTGGATCGCGCGCTTCAACGGACGTGCACCATACACCGGATCGAAGCCAACGTTGCCAAGCAGGTCGAACGCTGCATCGGACACCACCAGCTTCAAGCCACGCTCGGCCAGCCGCTTTTCCAGGCCACGCATCTGGATGCGCGCGATCTGCTTGATCTGCTGCTTGTCCAACGGGTGGAACACCACGATGTCGTCCAGGCGGTTGATGAACTCCGGACGGAAGTGCGCCTGCACCACGCCCATCACCGCCGCCTTCATCTGCGTGTAGGCCTCCGGGCTGTCATCAGCGCTCATGTCCTGGATCTGGTGCGAACCCAGGTTCGAGGTCATCACGATGACGGTGTTGCGGAAGTCCACGGTGCGGCCCTGGCCATCGGTCAGGCGGCCATCGTCCAGTACCTGCAGCAGGATGTTGAACACATCCGGATGCGCCTTCTCCACTTCGTCGAGCAGGATCAGCGAGTACGGACGGCGACGCACGGCCTCGGTCAGGTAGCCACCCTCTTCGTATCCGACGTAGCCCGGGGGCGCACCGATCAGGCGGGCGACGCTGTGCTTCTCCATGAACTCGCTCATGTCGATGCGGATCATCGCGTCGGCACTGTCGAACAGGAACTCGGCCAGCGACTTGCACAGCTCGGTCTTGCCGACGCCGGTCGGGCCGAGGAAGAGGAACGAACCGGCCGGGCGATTCGGATCGGACAGGCCCGCACGCGAACGGCGCACCGCATCGGAGACGACCTTGATCGCTTCCTCCTGGCCGACCACGCGGTTGTGCAGCACCTCTTCCATCCGCAGCAGCTTGTCGCGCTCACCTTCGAGCATCTTGTTGACCGGGATGCCGGTCCAGCGCGATACGACCTCGGCGATCTCCTCGTCGGTGACCCGATCCTGCACCAGCTTGAAGTCCCTGTGTTCGGCTTCCTGCGCAGCGGCCAGCTGCTTTTCCAGCTGCGGCAGCAGGCCGTACTGGATCTCGCTCATCTTGGCGAAATCCTGGCGGCGCTGCGCGGCTTCCAGCTCCAGCTTGGCCTGCTCGACCTGCTCCTTGATCTTGGTCGCGCCCTGCAGCGCGGCCTTCTCCGACTTCCAGATTTCATTGAGGTCGGAGAACTCGCGCTCCAGCGCCTCGATGTCGTTCTCCAGATCGGCCAGGCGCTGCCGCGAGGCCTCGTCCTTTTCCTTCTTCAACATCTCGCGCTGGATCTTCAGCTGGATCACCCGGCGTTCCAGGCGGTCCAGCTCCTCCGGCTTGGAGTCGATCTCCATGCGCAGGCGCGAGGCGGCCTCGTCCATCAGGTCGATGGCCTTGTCCGGCAGCTGGCGGTCGGTGATGTAGCGGTTGGACAGCGTCGCAGCGGCGACGATGGCCGGGTCGGTGATCTCCACGCCATGGTGCAACGCGTACTTTTCCTTCAGGCCGCGCAGGATCGCGATGGTGTCCTCCACCGACGGCTCACCGACGAAGACCTTCTGGAAGCGCCGCTCCAGCGCGGCATCCTTCTCGATGTACTTGCGGTACTCGTCCAGCGTGGTCGCGCCGATGCAATGCAGCTCACCGCGTGCCAGCGCCGGCTTCAGCATGTTGCCGGCATCCATCGCGCCGTCAGCCTTGCCGGCGCCGACCATGGTGTGCAGTTCGTCGATGAACAGGATGATCTGGCCTTCGTTCTTGGCCAGGTCGTTGAGCACGCCCTTGAGGCGTTCCTCGAATTCGCCACGGAACTTGGCGCCGGCAATCAACGCGCCCATGTCCAGCGACAGCACACGCTTGCCGCGCAGTCCCTCGGGCACTTCGTCGTTGATGATGCGCTGGGCCAGGCCTTCCACGATCGCGGTCTTGCCCACGCCGGGTTCGCCGATCAGCACCGGGTTGTTCTTGGTCCGGCGCTGCAGCACCTGGATGGTGCGGCGGATTTCCTCGTCACGGCCGATCACCGGATCAAGCTTGCCGCTCTCGGCACGCGCGGTCAGGTCGATGGTGTACTTCTCCAGCGCCTGCCGCTGTTCCTCGGCATTCTCCGACTGCACGTTCTCGCCGCCACGCAGCTTGTCGATCGCGGCCTGCAGGCGGGTCTTGTCGGCACCGGCGGCGCGCAGCGCCATGCCCAGCGTGCCACTGTCTTCCAGCGCCGCCAGCACGAACCACTCGCTGGCGATGAAAGCATCGCCGTTCTGCTGGGCCAGCTTGTCAGTCTGGTTCAGCAGACGCCCCAGGTCATTGCCCATCGAGACGTTGCCGGCCTGGCCGGACACCTTGGGCAGTGCATCCAGCGCCTCGGTCAGGCGCTCGCGCAGGACCGGCACGTTCACCCCCGCCTGGGCCAGCAGCGGGCGCGTGCTGCCGCCCTGCTGGTCCAGCAACGCGCTGAACAGGTGAACCGGTTCGATGATGCTGTTGTCGCGGCCTACGGCCAGCGACTGTGCGTCTGCCAGCGCCTGCTGGAAACGCGAAGTGAGCTTGTCCATCCGCATTGCGAAACCTCATCGGTCATCAGGGCCGGCCCGCGCCGGCGATGCTGGAAAGATGCGGTTGCCCCACCCCGTTTCAAGGGTGACTGCGACTGCACCCCGAGGCCAGTCAGCCTGCGGCCAGCATGCCGGAACGGGTGTGGTCGGCGCGTTGATCCCGATCAGTTCTGCGCGGTGGACGGGCTCAGCGGGTGATCGCGCTGCGGATCGCCCGCAGCTGCTGCTTGACCGCCCTTGCCTGCCCCACATCCATGCGCAGCAGGGCCTTCTGGCCGATGGACCTCGACTGCAGGGTGGGATCGACGAAGCGATAGCGGCCGCGTTCATCGCGTGCCACCTGCGGCGCCTGGGCCAGTTCCGGGGTCTCCAGCAGGTGGTCGATCACCGTGACCAGACGATCGTTGAAGTAGCCCTCGGGCCGGCCCAGGTCGACGTAAGCCTGCTGGATCAACGGATAGAAGCGCTTGTAGGTTGTCGCCGTTGCCGCCGGGTCCAGCGCGGTGAAGGCCTGCACGTAGGGCGCATAGCGCGCCGCGTTGCTGACGGCGATGTGTTCACCGCCTTCGCCTGGCTCCACCTGCAGGTTGCCCGGCAGCGGCCGCGCGGCCAGCGCGGTCGGCGGCACGCTGGGCTTGTCCAGATTGTCGACCTGGGTGACCAGGCGTTGGATCAGGTGGTCGCGCAGCAACAGGGTCAGCGGCCCCTCGCCCTGGAACAACTGGCTCAGTGCGCCCCAGGCCGCGGCATCGCTGTCAGCCAGCCTGGGCAACGCCGGGTCGGCCGCAGCCTCGGCATCCAGCGGATGCTTGATCGGGGGTGGTGCTGGCGCGGGCTCTGCGGCCGCCTTCGGTTGTGGTGGTGCACCGGTACTGGCGGGGGTTGATTGCACCGGCACCGAGACACCGTCCGCCAGGCTCTTCAGCTGGTCGCGGAACAGCCAACCGCCCGCGCCACCGACCACCACCACGCCCAACACCCAGGGCCATACCGCCTTTCCACTCTGCATGATGCAGTCCCTCATCGTTTCACCTGCATGGACAAGGTGTGACCCCGCTGATTCCAGCCGGTTCCCCGCTTGTTCCGCTGCCGTTCGGGTTGAGGCACCCGTCTTTCACGCTCACGTCTGCTTTGCACTGCCCGCGCGAGGCTATGTGTCCTTGTCCTGTGGAGACACCGCCATGCAGTACGCGCTGTATTACTGGACCGGCATCCAGGGCCGTGGCGAGTTCGTGCGGCTGGCGCTGGAAGATGCCGGTGCCGACTACATCGACATGGCGCGGGTGCACGGCGATGCAGTGATGCAGGCGTTTCTCGATGGCAGCAGTGAAGGTGCACAGCCCTTCGCGCCGCCGTTCCTGAAGGCCGGTCGCCAGGTCATCGCGCAGGTCGCGGCAATCCTGGATTTCCTGGGCCCGACGCTGGACCTGGTGCCGCAGGCGGCCTCGCGGCGGATGCAGGCGCTGCAACTGCAGCTGACCATCGCTGATCTGGTGGCCGAGGTGCATGACACCCATCATCCGATTGCCGCATCGAAGTACTACGAAGAGCAGAAGACCGAGGCCAAGGCACGTGCTGCGTCGCTGCGCAGCGAACGGCTGCCGAAGTTCCTCGGCTACTTCGAGCAGGTGCTGGCCGCCAACGGTGGCCGTCATGCACTGCGCGAGCACTCGTATGTGGATCTGTCGCTGTTCCAGCTGCTGAGCGGGCTGGACTACATGTTCCCGCGCCGCATGCAGGCACTGGTGCCGACCCTGCCCCTGCTGCGTGCGCTGCAGGAGCGGGTGGCGAAGCGGCCGAACATCGCCGCCTATCTGGGCTCGGAACGGCGGTTGCCGTTCAACACCAACGGCATCTTCCGCCACTATCCCGAGCTGGATGGGGAGCGGTAGTGCCGGCCGCTGGCCGGCAGCTGCACACTGCGTCCGAGGTCCATGAGGATGCCGGCCAGCGGCCCGCACTACCCTGGGGTCAGCTGTTTTCACCCAGCGGCTTCACCGCCTGCTTCTGCAGCGACAGCAGGCCCAGCAGCACTGCCAAAGCCACGTACGCGCCGGCAAACTGCCAGCTGATGATGCGCGCCAGCCCGTCCAGGTCCCACGGCAGGTAGATGCCGCCGCGCGGGTCCACCGAGTGGATCAGGCCGAACAGGGTCAGCACGGCGGCCACCAGCAGGAAGCCGCAGGCGCGGCGCAGGCGTCCATCAACCATGGCCGCCACCGCCGAGATCCACAGCATCGACGTGATGATGAAGCCGTTGCCAAGGGTGAAGATCACCGCCAGCTCGGGCAGGCCGTGGCCGTCGAGCTTGGTCAGCCGCTGCGGCAGCTGGTCCGGCGCGATCCAGCCCGGTGCCTTGATCGCCAGCAGGTACGCTACCGACGGCAGGAAACCGAACACCATCGCGCCGGTGTGGTGGCGCGGCGTGGCCTGGAAGGCCTGGGTGGTGATATCGATGGCCACGTACACGATGATCGGTGCCAGCACCGCCAGCGGCAGCCACTGCACCAGCCCGGAGATGATGCCCAGCATGCCGCCGATGCCGACGAACAGGCCGGTCAGCAGCGTGTAGCCGCTGCGCGCGCCCATGTGCTTGTACGCCGGCTGGCCGATGTACGGTGTGGTCTGCGCCACGCCGCCGCAGACACCGGCCACCAGCGTCGCCACCGCTTCCACCAGCAGGATGTCGCGGGTGCGGTAGTCATCACCAGCGGCGCGTGCGCTTTCGGACACGTTGATGCCACCGACCACCATCAGCAGGCCGAACGGCAGCAGCAGCGGCAGGTAGGTCATCGCCGTGGGCAGACCTTCGAGGAAGCCCAGCGTCGGCAGCGGCAGCACCACCTGCGGCGGCACCCACGCCGGCACATGGAAGCCCGGTGCGCCCAGCCCGGCGATACCGAGGCCGTAATACAGCACGGTACCGAACACGAAGGCCAGCAGCACGCCGGGGCCACGCACCGGCAGCTTGCCCTTGGCAATCAGCACGTACAGCAGCAGGCCCAGGGTGGTGAAGCCGACCAGCGGCGAGCGCAGCGTTTCCAGCAGCGGTAGCAGGCCCATCAGCACCAGCGCGATACCCGCGATGGAACCCAGCAGCGCAGCCCGCGGCAGCGCGCGGGTGACCGCCTCGCCGAAGAACGACAGCACGAACTTGAGCACGCCCATGATGACCAGCGCGGCCATGCCCAGCTGCCAGGTGGCGATGCCCGCAGCATGCGGGTCCATGCCCTGCTGCTTGAAGGCGATGAAGGCCGGGCCGAGCACCAGCAGCGCCATGCCGATGCTGGTGGGTGCATCCAGGCCCAGCGGCATGGCGGTGACATCGTCGCGGCCGGTACGCGCAGCCAGCCGGCGCGCCATCAGGGTGTACAGCAGGTTGCCGACCAGCACGCCGAAGGCGGTGCCGGGGAACATGCGGCCGAACACCACGTCGGCGGGGAACTGGAAGATCCCGACCAGGGCCATGGCGATGAAGCCGAGGATGGAGAGGTTGTCGACGACCAGGCCGAAGAAGCCGTTGAAGTCGCCGGCGACGAACCAGCGACGCGGTGCGGCGGAAGCGGGAGCGGACATGGAAGGGGTGGTGGGGGTGGGGACCGCCGATGGTAGGCCCAGCGGGGCCGGCGCGCCAATTCCGTCGTGGAATGATGGGTTCCAGCCAACGGCGGAGCCCCTCGTGGCTGAGTTGGTCGCGGACAGCGATTTCTGGGTAGGGCCGGTCGGGATGGGCTGCGCAGGACACGCCGTAAACCCATCCCTGGGGGCTCGATGGCGCCATCCATGGCGCCAACGGTCCTGCGCAGCCCATCCCGACCGGCCCCTGACAGTTTCCTGCGGGTGCCAACCACGGAAGAGAATCAAAAGTTCAAAAGCAAAGGCAGGCGCTCGTTGTAGAGCCGAACCCATGCTCGGCTGCTGTACGCGAAGCCTCTGAGCCGAGCATGGCTCGGCTCTACAGAAGATCATTTCGATCATTCTTGCGTTATCCACGCATGGCGTGGATCTACCGGCAGATCGCGATGATCTGTCGAAGGCGGGGTGGGTCCGGTTGCGGGGGCGTGAGCCGCATGGATGCGGCGACCGAGCTTACATGGATGTACTTGCAGCGTCCCCCGCAACCGGACCCACCCCGCCATCCCTCAGCAAACCAGCTTCTGCTCTGGCTCCGGCTCGTAGCGGGTGCAGGGCGCAGCCCTGCATCGACCAACCCCCTACTTCTTCAGGAAGTTGTCCACCAGCAGATGCTTCACGTCGTCGAAGCGGCCGTTCAACACCGCCTTGGCTGCGTACAACGCGGTACCGGCCACCTGCTTGGCCTCGATCTGCGGCGGCATCACCAGTTCAGCGCGGCTGGTATGCACATCCAACAGCGCCGGGCCGCGCTGCGCCAGGAAGTCCTGCACCGCCTCCTCCAGGTCCTCGCTGCGGGTCACCGTGCGTCCGTGGAAGCCGATCACCTCAGCCAGGCGGCCGAAGTCCGGGTTCTTCAGGTCGGTGTAGTTGTCCAGAAGACCTTCCACCTTCTGCTCCAGCTCGACGAAATTCAGCGAGCCGTTGTTGAACACCACCACCTTGATCGGCAGGTTTTCCTGCACTGCGGTCAGCAGGTCGCCCAGCAGCATGGCCAGGCCACCATCGCCGGACAGCGAGATCACCTGGCGGCCGGGGAACGCCTTCTGCAGGCCGAGTGCCTGCGGCATCGCATTGGCCATCGTGCCGTGCAGCAGGCTGGTCAGCGTGCGGCGGCGTCCGTTGACACGGATGTGGCGCAACACCCACACCATCGGCGAGCCACCGTCGGCAGTGAACAGCGCATCATCGGTGGCATGTTTCGACAGCAGCGCGGTCAGGTGCTGCGGGTGGATCAACTCACCTTCGCCCGGCTGTTCTTCCTGCTCGCGCTTCTTCAGCGCCTTGTCACGGCGCTCGACGCATTCGTCCAGGAAGCTGCTGTCCTCGCGCGGCGGCAACATCGGCAGCAAGGCGTCCAGCGTCGGTGCGATATCGCCGACCACGCCGAGGCTCACCGGATGGCGGCGGCCGAGATGACTGCCATCGCGGTCGACCTGGATGATAGTCGCCTTGTCGGGGTAGAACTGGCCCCAGGCGAAGTCGGCGCCGAGCAGCAGCAGCGTGTCGCATTCCATCAGCGTGTGGAAGCCGGATTCGATGCCGAAGATGCCGGTCATGCCCATGTTGTACGGGTTGTCCGGCTCGACGAAGTCCTTGGCACGCGAGGTGTGCGCCACCGGCGCCTGCAACCTGCGCGCAAGTTCCAACAACTGCACGTGTGCACCCTGGCAGCCGGCGCCGGCATAGATGCCAATGCGCTTTCCCTGCCCCAGCAGTTCGGCGATGCGCTGAAGCTCGGCATCCGACGGGCGCAGCACCGGTTGCGTGTAATGCACCGAGAACGGCACGTCGTGCTTCACCTCGGCCTGGCTGATATCCGCGGGCAGGATCACCACCGCCACGCCACGGCGGCTGATCGCCGCCTGGCAGGCCAGCGTGACCACACGCCGCGCCTGCTCGGCGCTCTGCACCTGCTCGCAGAACACCGAACAACTGGCGTACACCGCCTTGAAGTCCACTTCCTGTGGGAATTCCATGCCCAGCTCGCTGGTCACCACCTGGCTGGCGATCAGCACCATCGGCGCGCGGTTGCGGTTGCTCTCGAACACGCCATTGATGAAATGCAGGCTGCCGGGGCCGCAGGAGCCGGCGCAGGCGGTCAGTTCGCCACTGACCAGGGAATCGGCGCCGGCAGCAAACGCTGCCACTTCTTCATGGCGCACATGCACCCATGCGATCTCGCTGCCATGCATCGCATCGGTCACGTGGTTGAGCGTATCGCCCACGATGCCGTAGCAACGGCGGACACCGGCCTGCTGCAGGGCGTCCACCACGATTTCGGCCACGCGCTTGCTCATCGGATACATCCTCGAACGGGGGAACGTCCGAGGCTAGACCCGATGAAGTGATGCCTCCGCAAAAAAAGGGGACGGAGGGAATTAAGTCGTATGTGCCACAAACGACTTAATTCCCTCCGTCCCCTTTTTCTTCAATCGTTGACGTTGATCCAACCTTCCACCGCGCCCAGCTTCGGATTGCGGTAGCGCAGCTTCATCCAGCCATCCTGCTCATCCAGCATCTCCACGTGGTCGCCCTGCACCAGGTAGCGTTTGGTGCTGGATGCGCCGGGCCGATCGAACAGGAACAGGCGCGCTGGCACCACGGTGGCCTGCTGGCCACGTAGCGGCCCGTCGGGCGGTGCGCCCAGGCCATCGGCGATGGCGGTCTCCAGCACGCGACCGGCGGGATCATAGGTGCGCCAGACCGCCAGCGGACCCTGCTCGTCGGTCTGTTCCCATTGCAACGCAGCGTTCACCGTGTCGCCCAGCATCAGCACACTCTCGCTGCGGTAGAGGTAGAGCGTCGCGCCCGAGAACCGGTACTGGTCGGCGTACCACATCGGGCCACTGCGGCAGCTGCTGGTCAGGGTTCGAGTGGCAGCATCCACGCTCAACCCCATCAGGTCACCGCAGCTGTCCTTGCCATGGGTGTCCGCCTGCAGCGCGCGGAACCCAGCACTGGCCGGATCGAAGCGATACACCGCCACCGCCTCGTTGACCATGCCCACCGATGCACGCGCAACCAGTTCCGGGTAGCCATCGAAATCGACGTCTTCCAGCGACCATTGCGAATTGCCATCGGCATCGGCCGCGCCCTCAAGCGTCTGGCGCTTGCCCGACGGTGACAGCTGCACCGCGATGCTGCCGTCCTGCTGGGGATCGGCGTGCGCCTGCACGTGAGCGGCCACCTGGAACCGCAGCGTCTCGCTGTCGTCCCCACGCGCCTGCGCCGTCGGTGCCAGCACGCCGGCCAACACCAGGCCCAGCAGGCATTCCCTGTAGTTCATCACTGCTCCCTGCGGCACCGCGGCGGCACCTTCACCTCAGAACGATACCTCGACCGGCTGCCGCGACCACAGCACCGATTGATGCTTGGTCTGCTGCTTCCACGCCAGGCGGATCGCTTCGATATCAGCACGGCGCTGCGGGGTGTCCTCGTGCAGCACCACCAGCACCTTGGTGCGCAGGCGGTTGGGCGAGGCATCACCGCGGAACAGCCACTGGCCGTAGGCATCGAACACGGTCAGGCCATCCGGGAAGCGCGGGGTCACTTCCTTGTCCAGGAAGGTGCGCCACTGCGTCTCGCTGATGGTGTCGGCCTGCGGGCGGTTGCCGGCCCCCTGCTCTTCGCCCACGCCGAAGTACAGCTCGCTGCGCACCCAGCCGTGGCCGGCGGACGGGCGTGCGGCATCGCCCTTCAGTTCGGCGGTGGTGGCCGTGGCATAGGCGCTGGGCGCTTGCGAGGACAGGCTGGCGCAGCCACTGGTGGCCAGCAGCACGGCGAAGACGAGGCCAAGGTGTTTCATCGGTACAGCTCCGGGGAAGGGGGACAAGGCGAGCCGGCAGCGTACAGCGCCACCGGCCCGGCGTGCTGATGCCAACCGGGCATCAGCTCATGCCGGACCGGCAGGGGCTTGCATCGGCACCGGTCATCACGCGAAGATAATATATCGCTTCATCCGGATAGATGTAAGTGAAACCATCTCCCCCTTCCCCGTCGTCGTAGTTGCTGGAGCCCCCATGTCCGTCCGCCTGCCCGCGTCGCCGCTCGGCCTCGCCATCGCCCTCGCGCTTTCCTTCGCCGCCGTCCCGGCCCTGGCCCAGGACGCCACCAACCTCGACACCGTGATCGTCACCGGCACCCGTGCGGCTGACCGCACCGTGCTCGAATCCACCTCGCCAGTGGATGTGCTCACCGCCGAGGACATCCGCAAGGCCGGCGTGGTCAACGGGGAACTGGGCAGCGCGCTGCAGGCGCTGCTGCCGTCGTTCAATTTCCCGCGCCAGTCCAACTCCGGCGGCGCTGACCACGTGCGCGCCGCTCAGCTGCGCGGCCTGTCGCCGGACCAGGTGCTGGTGCTGGTCAATGGCAAGCGCCGCCACCACACCGCGCTGGTCAACACCGACAGCAAGATCGGCAAGGGCACCACGCCGGTCGACTTCAACTCGATTCCGGTCAGTGCGATCAAGCGCATCGAAGTGCTGCGTGACGGCGCTGGTGCGCTGTACGGCTCGGATGCGGTGGCCGGCGTGATCAACGTGATCCTCGACAACGGCGGTGACGGCGGCGAGATCGAGGCCAGCTACGGTGCCAACCACACCGACCTCAAGCCGATCGGCCGCACCCTCACCGACGGCCAGACCGGCAACATCAGCGCCAAGGTCGGCACCTCACTGGGCGAGGACGGCGGCTTCCTGCGCGTCGGCCTGGAATACAAGCACCGCAACGGCACCAACCGCGCCGGCTTCGACCAGATTCCGCCGTGGGACCAGACCCCGGGCAACCTGGCGCTGCAGGGCAAGCGCAACTACGTGCTGGGCGATGGCAAGAGCAAGGACATCAACCTGTGGTTGAATACCGAGATTCCGGTGGGCCAGACGTCGACGTTCTACGCGTTCGGCACCTTCAACCAGCGTGATACCGAAGGCGCGAACTACTTCCGCTATCCCGATGGCGATGCCAACTGGAAGCAGGTGTATCCGAACGGTTACCGGCCGATCTCCGAAGGCGAGAACCGCGACGTGCAGGCGGTGGCCGGCGTGCGTGGGCAGTGGGGCGAATGGAGCTACGACGGCAGCCTGGACTACGGCCAGAACGACTTCACCTACCGCCTGCGTGATTCGCTCAACGCCTCGCTGGGCCCGACCAGCCCGACCCGCTTCAAGACCGCTGACTACGAGTACGCGCAGACCGTGGGCAACCTCGACCTGAGTCGTGTGTTCACCCAGAGCGACAGCATCAGCCACACCCTGGGCCTGGGCGTGGAAGCACGGCACGAGCGCTACCAGACCCGTCCCGGCGACCCGGCCAGCTACGCCGCCGGCCCTTACACCGATCGCCCGACCGGCTCGCAGGCCGGTGGCGGCCTGACCCCGCAGGATGCGGCGCGCCTGTCGCGCGACGTGGCCAGCGCCTACGCCAGCCTGTCCAGCCAGTTCGGCGAGAAGTTCTCCTCCGATCTGGCCGCGCGCTACGAGCACAACGACGACTTCGGCGGTGAACTGACCGGCAAACTCGGCCTGCGCTATGAGTTCACCCCGGCGTTCGCGTTGCGCGGCGCCATCTCCAACAACTTCCGTGCGCCATCGCTGGCACAGATCGGCTACGAATCCACTTCCACCGGCTACAACGCTGGCGGCCAGCTGGTGCAGGGCCGCCTGTTGTCGGTCAACAATCCGATCGCACGTGGCCTGGGTGCGCAGAACCTGAAGCCGGAAAAGTCGATCAATACCTCGCTGGGCTTCACCAGCCGCATTGGCGAGCACTTCGACCTGTCGCTGGACTTCTTCCAGATCGACATCGATGACCGCATCGCACTGTCGGAGAGCATCACCGGCGATGCACTGACCGACTACGTGGCCGCCAACTACGGCGTCAGCGGTCTGCAGAGCGCCAGCTTCTTCGTCAATGCCGCCGATACCCGCACCCGCGGCGCCGAGCTGGTCAGCAACTGGCGCCAGTCGCTGGGCGACGGCCAGCTGCTGCTGACCGGCACCTATGCCTACACCAAGACCACGCTGAAGAACGTGCTGGCCACGCCGGCACAGCTGCGTGCGCTGAACCCGGACTACGTACTGTTCGGCATCGAAGAAACCAACACCCTTACCGATGCCACGCCGCGCACGCGCGGCAGCTTCTCGGCGGCATGGAGCAACGACCACTGGTCGCTGAGCACCCGCGTGAACCGCTATGGCAGCGCCACACGCGTGTTCAACTTCGGTGATGGCTACATCCCGCGCCAGACCTACCAGGCCGAGTGGCAGCTGGATGCGGAAGTCGAGTACCGCATCACGCCGCAGTGGAGCGTGGCCATCGGCGGGCAGAACCTGACCGACAACTATCCGGATCGATCCAACAGCGATATCCACTACTTCGGCAATCTGCCGTACGACGTACTGTCGCCGATCGGCAGCAACGGCGCGTACTACTACGGCCGCGTCCGCTATACGTTCTGATTCATCAGTCCGGTAGTGCCGGCCGCTGGCCGGCAACGTCACGGTCCATGGATGCACCCTGAGGTTGCCGGCCAGCGGCCGGCACTACCCTGATTCGTAGCCTGCCCTCGACCCCACGTACACGCCCGCGCTGGCAAGCTGGGCATCATGGCTGAACCGCTCCCCCTGCGTCCGCCACCGCCATTGCTGGATGACGCCTGCGCGTTGTTCCTCGATGTCGACGGCACCCTGATCGAATTCGCTGCACGCCCGGATGCCGTGCAGTTGCTGCCGGATGTGCGTGAAGCCATCGGCCGCATCAGCGACCGCCTGGAAGGTGCCGTGGCACTGGTCAGTGGTCGCCCGCTTGAGCAGCTGGATCAACTGTTCGCTCCCCTGAAATTGCCCGCCGCCGGCCTGCATGGCCACGAACTGCGCGGCGAAGACGGTCGCGTCCTGCGCGACGAACACGACGACGACACCGCCGAGTGGCTGCACGCGCTGCACCAGCAGGCGATGCGCTTTGCCCATGGCCATCCCGGCGTGCTGGTGGAAGACAAGGGCGTCGGCCTGGCGCTGCATTGGCGCGGTGCGCCGCACGCGGCAAGTGATGTGCGCGCCTTCGCCGACCGCCATGTGCGTGGCCGTGCCAGCTATCGCCTGCAGCCCGGTGACCATGTGGTCGAATTCGTGCCGGTCGGCACCGACAAGGGCCGTGCCGTGCGCCGGATGATGCAGTACCTGCCGTTCCGCGGCCGCCTGCCGGTATTCCTCGGCGATGACCTGACCGATGAGTTCGGCTTCGACGCCGCCAATGGCCAGCATGGCTGGAGCGTACTGGTAGGCGAACGGGAACCCAGCAAAGCCGTGTTCGCGCTGCCCGACATACGCAGCGTGCACGCCTGGCTGCGTGAGAATGCCTATTGACCCGGCCACCCCACGGCCGCAACCGAGATGTACCGCGTGATGACCCAACCCGATCTTGATCTGGGCGTGGTCGGCAACGGCAGCTTCGGCGCCCTGGTCGACAAACGTGCCCGCGTTGTCTGGAGCTGCCTGCCTACCTTCGACGGCGACCCCACCTTCTGTGCCCTGCTCGGCCCCAACCAGCAGACCGGTGGCGACTTCGCCATCGAGCTGGAGGACTTCGCGAGCAGCGAGCAGGAATACCTGACCAACACCGCGATCCTGCGTACCGTGCTGCGCGACGCGCACGGTGGTGAACTGGAAATCCTTGATTTCGCCCCGCGCTGGCGCCAGAACGACCGTTTCTACCGACCGGTCAGCCTGATCCGCCAGGTACGACCACTGGCCGGCAGCCCACGCATCACCGTGCACGCACGGCCACTGGCCGACTGGGGCGCACGCGTGCCCGAGTCCACCTGGGGCAGCAACCACGTGCGCTGGATCCTGCCCGAACACGTGCTGCGGCTGACCACCGACGTGCCGGTGCGCTTCGTGCGCGATGGCCTGCCGTTCGTGCTCAACCATCCCATCCACCTGATCCTGGGCGTGGATGAATCACTCAACCGCTCGATCAGTGGCTATGTGCAGGAAGCCTTCCAGCGCACCCGCGACTACTGGCGCGAATGGGTGCGCTACCTGTCCATTCCACTGGAATGGCAGGACGCGGTGATCCGCAGTGCGATCACCCTGAAGCTGTGCCAGTACGAGGACAGCGGCGCGATCATCGCGGCAATGACCACCTCCATTCCGGAAGCGCCCGGCAGCGTGCGCAACTGGGACTACCGCTACTGTTGGCTGCGTGATGCCGCGTTCGTGGTGCGTGCGCTGAACCGCCTCGGCGCAACGCGCACGATGGAACAGTTCCTCGGCTATATCTTCAACCTGGCCACCACCGACGGCACGTTGCAGCCGCTGTATGGCATCGGCTTCGAGGCCAAGCTGGACGAGGACGAAGTACCGAGCCTGTCCGGCTACCGTGGCATGGGCCCGGTGCGGCGCGGCAACCTGGCCTGGGTGCAGCGCCAGCACGATGTCTACGGCAGCGTGGTGCTGGCGTCCACGCAGTTGTTCTTCGACCGCCGCCTGCAGGACCCGGGCGATGCGCACACCTTCGCCCGCCTGGAACCCTTGGGTGAACAGGCGTTCGCCCTGCACGACGTACCCGACGCCGGCCTGTGGGAATTCCGCGGCCGCACCGAGGTGCACACCTACACCAGCGCGATGTGCTGGGCAGCGTGCGATCGCCTGTGCAAGATCGCCGTTCGCCTGAAGCGCGATGACCGCGCCCATTACTGGCGCGAGCGTGCCGACACCATCCATGCGCGCATCATGGCCGAGTCCTGGAGCGAGGAGCTGGGCCACTTCACCGATACCTTTGGTGGCCATCGGCTGGATGCCTCGTTGCTGCTGCTGGCCGACATCGGCTTCATCGACGCGATGGATGCGCGCTTCATCGCCACCGTCGACGCCATCGGGCGCGACCTCAAGCATGGCAACTCGCTGTACCGCTATGTTGCACCGGATGACTTCGGTGAGCCGGAAACCAGCTTCACCATCTGCACCTTCTGGTACATCGATGCGCTGGCGGCAATCGGGCGCATGGACGAAGCACGCGGGATGTTCGAGCTGCTGTTGAAGCAGCGCAACCATCTTGGCCTGCTGTCGGAGGATCTGGCCTTCGACAGCGGCGAGGCCTGGGGCAATTTCCCGCAGACCTATTCGCACGTCGGCCTGATCACCGCCGCGATGCGCCTGTCGCGGTCCTGGCAGGAGGCATCGTGAGTCGTCTGGTGGTGGTTTCAAACCGCGTGGCGGTGCCGGGCGAGAACCGCGCCGGTGGGCTGGCGGTGGGCCTGCTGGCCGCGCTGAAGGAACGCGGCGGCATGTGGTTCGGCTGGAGCGGCAAGAGCGTGCGCGACGGCAGCGGCACGCTGCACACACAGAAGGACGGTGACATCGAATTCGTCACCCTCGACCTGAGCAAGCGCGAGGTGGATGGCTACTACAACGGTTTCGCCAATCGCACCCTCTGGCCGTTGCTGCACTTCCGCCTGGATCTGGTCGACTACGACCGGGGCACCCGCGAGACCTACCATAAGGTCAACGCGCTGTTCGCCGACAAGCTCGCGCCGCTGCTGCGCGAGGACGACATCGTCTGGATCCACGACTACCACCTGATCCCGCTTGGTGCGCTGCTGCGCGAGCGTGGCATCGGCTGCCGCATCGGTTTCTTCCTGCACATCCCGATGCCGTCGGCCGACCTGCTGCAGGCCATGCCCGACCACCTTCGGTTGTTCTCCGCGCTGTACGCCTACGATCTGGTCGGCTTCCAGACCCAGCGCGACGCCGATCGCTTCCAGACCTACCTGCGCCTGTTCGGCGGCGGCCGCGTGCTCGACAACGGCGAGCTGGAAGCACCGGGCGGGCGCCGCTTCCGTGCGGCGGCGTTCCCGATCGGTATCGACACCGAGCTGATCGCGCGACAGGCCGGCACCGCCGCCACCAAGGCCGCTGTGAAGAACCTGCGCAACAGCCTGCGTGATCGCCAGCTGGCGATCGGCGTGGATCGCCTGGACTATTCCAAGGGCCTGCCCGAACGCTTCCTCGGCTTCGAGCGCTATCTGGAGCGCCATCCGGATCAGCGCGGCTCGCTGACCTACCTGCAGATCGCCCCGGTCTCGCGCGGCGATGTCACCGAGTACCGGCAGCTGCGCAGCCAGCTGGAACAGATCGCCGGGCACATCAACGGTGGCCACGCCGAACCGGACTGGACGCCGCTGCGCTACGTCAACCAGAACTTCACCCACGCCACCCTCACCGGCTTCTACCGGGCGGCGGCGGTAGGCCTGGTCACGCCGCTGCGCGATGGCATGAACCTGGTAGCCAAGGAGTACGTGGCGTCGCAGGACCCGGAAGACCCCGGCGTGCTGGTGCTGTCGCTGCTGGCCGGCGCCGCCGACGAACTCAAGCAGGCGCTGCTGGTGAACCCGCATGATCTGGACGGCGTGGCCGACGCCATCGCCACCGCGGCAACGATGTCGCTGCGCAGGCGCAAGGAACGCTGGCACGCGATGATGGAGCACCTGCGCACCTACGACATCAACCACTGGCGACGCAGCTACCTGGACGCGCTGGAGGGCTGACGAGGCCGCGCCTGTAGCGTCGAGCCTGCTCGACTGGCTCTTGTAGAGTCGAGCCATGCTCGACTGCTATCGGCAGGGAAAAAAAACCCCAGTCGAGCATGGCTCGACTCTACAGAAGGCCGGCGGTCAATCCAGGAATCGCGCGGCCTGCTCGGGTGCGGGCAGGTAACAGGCGTCATGCCGCCCGAACCAGCGGTAGCGGTTGCGGGCCAACGCGCGGTACGCGGCATCACGCCAGCTGCGCGGCAGCACGCGCAATGCACCACTCAGACGCCAGGCGCCGCCCAGCCCCGCCAGCACCCGCAGGATCGCATCGGTATCGGTCCAGGCACCCTGCTCGTCCAGCAACAGGAACGACATCGGGTCCTGCGGGTCCAACCCGTGCGCGCGCAACAGCGCGCTGCCCTGCGCGCCCTGCATCGCCGCAAAGCGGTAGCGCCCCTTGCGGTCGAAACGCAGCAGGAAGCGCACCCAGCGGTTGCACAGCGCGCACACGCCATCGAACACGATCACCGCGCTGCCGGCCTCGGCGGCGGAATCACTGCGGTTCGAGCCAGCCTTCATAGCGGATCAGGGCTCCGGCCCAGGGCAAGGTCACATCGACCAGGAAAGTGTAGCGCTGGCCGTGCCACGCTTCGCGACATCGCACGCCGCCGAACCAGCGCTTGGGCAGCGGCAGCAGCCCGAACGCCCAGACCCGCCGCACCGACCAGTCGATGCCACCGTCGCGGGCCTGCAGGTCGAACTCGAAGCGCACCGCCCCCAGCTGCTCGCGCAGGTATCCCTCGTGTACCCACAGCCGCGACACCATCGGCCAGCGACCGAATCGTCGCGCCCAGCGTTCGCCCTGCCCGTGCGCGCTGAACGCCACTTCGGTGGGCAGCGCGTCACCGTCCTTCGGCAACCGCGCCAACGCGGCCAGCAGCGGCACCAGCCAGTGCCGCCCTCTCACGATGCGCGCCTGCCCCACGTAGCGGCAAGGCAACGGCGCGGCATGCAGCACCTGCACCGGCGCGGCCAGGGTGGCGAAGGCCGGCCCCAGCACGCGCGCGAACAGCGGCGGGGTCAGGGCGCGATCCAGGCCAGGGTCGCCATGCGCCCGGTGCGACGGTCGCGCCGGTGCGAATACAGGTCCGGATCGGCCATGGTCGACACCGTGCCGCCATACACCTGCGCCGGGTCCATGCCCGCCGCCTGCAGGCGCTGGCGTGCCAGGGCGAACAGGTCCACCTTCCAGTGCCCCGGGCGCGTCGCCGCGAACGCCACCTCGGCCGCCGGATCATGGCCGACGAAAGCGTGGAAGACCTCCTCGCCGATCTCGTAGTCGGCCGGCCCGGCCGCCGGGCCCAGCCACGCGCGCAGCTGCGCGGGCGGGGTCTGCATGGCGGCCACCGTGGCCTCCAGCATGCCGTCGGCCAGCCCACGCCAACCGGCATGGGCCGCGCCCACTTCACTGCCATCGGCCGCGGCAAACACCACGGGCAGGCAGTCGGCGGTCAGGATCGCCAGCACCACGCCCGGCACCGAGGTCACCGCAGCGTCAGCCACCGGTTCGCTGGCGCCTGCCACCGGCGGCGCGGTGAAGCGCAGCACGGTGCTGCTGTGCACCTGGCGCAGCCAGTGCGGTGCCGAGGGCAGTGCCAGCCCCTGCTGCAGCAGCTGGCGGTTGTGCTCCACGTTGGCCGGGGTATCACCATCGGCCGCGTGCCGGTTGCCCAGGTTGAACTGCGCGAACGGTGCCGGCGAGATGCCCGCACCGTGCCGACGCGTGGTCAGCGCATGGACGCCCGGAGGCGCCGGCCAGTCCGCCTGCAGCAATGGCAGCGCGGCGGCCATCACCAGCGGTCCCGCTCGCGCGCGGCGAAGGCTTCGCTGTCTTCGCGCAGCACCTTCATCAGGTGCAGCATGTCGTCCGGCACCGGCGCGGTGTTGCGCACCGGCTCACCGGTGATCGGATGCGTGAACTCCAGGGTCTCGGCGTGCAGGGCCTGGCGCTTGAAGCCGCGCAGCGCGGCCACCAGCTCGTCGCTGGCGCCCTTGGGCAGCTTCAGCGCACCGCCGTACAGCGGGTCGCCGATGATCGGATGGCGCACGTGTGCCATGTGCACGCGGATCTGGTGGGTACGGCCGGTTTCCAGGCGGCACTCCAGCGCGGTGTGCGCACGGAAGCGCTCGCGCAGGCGGTAATGGGTGATCGCTTCCTTGCCATCCTCGCGCACGGCCATCTTCAGGCGGTCGCGCGGGTGGCGGTCGATCGGGGCATCGGCGGTACCGCCGGCCACCAGCGCACCCATCACGATGGCCAGGTACTGGCGGTGCACGTCGCGTGCGGCCAGCTGCTCGACCAGCGCGGTCTGCGCTTCCAGGGTCTTGGCCACCACCATCACGCCGCTGGTGTCCTTGTCCAGGCGGTGCACGATGCCGGCGCGCGGCAGCACCGCCACCGAGGGATCGCGGAACAGCAGGGCATTCACCAGGGTGCCGCTGTGGTTGCCCGCGCCCGGGTGCACCACCAGGCCGACCGGCTTGTTGATCACCAGCAGGTGCTCGTCCTCGAACAGCACGTCCAGCGGGATGTCCTCCGGCTGGGCGTCGGTCTGGGTCTCGAGCACCACATTGAGGGTCACGAGCTCGCCGCCGCGCAGCGGATCGCGCGGGCGCGCCTGGGCGCCGTCCAGCAGCACCTCACCGGCCTTGATCCACTCGGTCAGGCGCGAACGCGAGTATTCGGGGAACAATTCGGCCACCACGGCGTCGAAACGACGGCCGGCAGCGGTGTCGGGGACGATGGCCTGGCGGGCCGATTCAGAGGGTTGTTCAGACATGGCAGGGGGCATTCTTTGAAATTTTGGGGTCCCGGCGGCCGGTTTCAGTCGCTGGACAGGACACTAGGCTATCATCGACCCTTCGTATTCCAGCCGCGTCCCGCCTCGACCTCATGATCCGACGCTCCGCCATGCTCTCCGCGCCCGTCCGCCTCACCGCCCTGCTGCTGGTGCTGGTCATCGCCGCCACCGGCTGCCACCGTGGTGCCAAGAAGGGTGATCGCCCCGATGAAGGGACGCCGGTCGAACAGTTGTACGAGAAGAGCCACAAGCTGATGCAGGGTGGCAACTGGAGCGGCGCTGAAACCAGCTTCCGCCGCCTGGTGGCCCAGTATCCGTACGGTCCGTACACCGAACAGGCGATGATCGAAACCGCCTACGCGCAGTACAAGGCCGGCAAGCACGATGACGCGGTGTCCAGCATCGACCGCTTCATCCGTACCTACCCGACCCATCGCAACATCGCGTACCTGTACTACCTGCGCGGCCTGGCCAACTCCAACCGCAGTACGGTTTTCCTGCGCCGCGTATGGTCGCTGGATGCCAGCCGCCGCGACCTGTCCACGCCGCACCAGGCGTATTCGGACTTCAACATCGTGGTCGACCGCTACCCGAACAGCCGCTACGCCGCCGATGCGCGCCAGCGCATGCTGGAGCTGCGTGACGTGTTCGCCCAGCACGAGCTGGACAACGCCCTGTACTACATGCGCCGCGGCGCCTGGGTCTCGGCTGCCGGCCGCGCCAACTACCTGCTGGAAACCTACCCGCAGAGCGCATTCCAGTACGACGCCGTGGCTGTGCTGGCCGATTCCTACACCCACCTGGGCAACAAGACCCTGGCCGACGACGCCCGCCGCGTCCTGCAGCTGAACCAGCCGGACCACCCGTGGCTGGAAGGCAAGTGGCCGAAGTACCCGTGGATGATCCGCAAGCTGAACCCGTTCGCCGGCGAGAAGTCCGCCAGCACCGGCCAGCGCAACGCGCGACTGGAAAAGAAATAAGAAAAAGGCCCCGAAAGGGGCCTTTCTTCTTTCTGCAGAGTCGAGCCATGCTCGACTGCTTCCTGCAGGACGCTCAGCGCGCGGCGGCGTCCCGGGGCCCACCTAGGAATCCTACGAATCCCCAAGGGTTGCGACGCTGGTCCCAATCGGCGCGGATGAGCCCCTCCACACTGCGGCGCAACGGCCATCCCGGCCGTCAAGGAGCGCCCATGTCCCCACTGCCCCGTCGTTTCCGGCCCCTCTCGAGCGTCATCGCCACGGCCCTGCTGGCCCTGACGTCCAGTCCCCTGAGCGCCGCGCCGGCCGCGCCGGGTGATCTGCTGTCCGCCGCGCCCTATCGCGCGTCATGGGTGCCCTCCAAGGCCACGCAAGCGTACAAGCTGCACTACCGCACCCCCGACCACCGCGGCCAGCTGGCCGAAGGCACCGGCCTGCTGTATCTCCCCGCGGGCGCGGCGCCCATCGGGGGCTGGCCGGTGGTGTCGTGGGCACATGGCACCCAGGGCATCGCCGATCGCTGCGCGCCCTCGGTCTCGGGCCCCTACCAGCCCGAACGCGACGGGCGTTTCCTCGACCAGTTCCTGGCCCAGGGCTATGCCGTGGTCGCTGCCGACTACCAGGGGCTCGGCAGCCCCGGCAACCACGCCTACCTGCACGTCCGCACGGCGGCCCGCAACGCCATCGATCTGGTCAAGGCCAGCCGCCAGTATCTGGGCGCATCAGCGCTGTCGCCGCGCTGGGTCTCGGTCGGCCATTCGCAGGGCGGCGCCGCTGCGCTCACGGCCGGGCATCTGGCGCCCACCTATGGTGGTCCTTCCCTGCACTACCGCGGCAGCTTCACCACCGGCACGCCTACCGCGGTCGAGCTGACCGCGCTGGTGATGAAGCCCGACAACCGCACCGCCAATCCTGGCGCGCTCAACGCCTATCACGCGTACCTGCTTGATGGCCTGCTGCAGGTCGCGCCGCAGATCGACCGCATTCTCAGCGACACCGGCCGCGCCCGCGTGGCAGTGGCACGCGAGCAGTGCCTGGGCGAACTGGCCGCCACGCTGGACGGCGCGGATACCGGCAGCATGTTCACAGCACCGCTGACCAGCGTGCCGGGCATCTGGGCAGTGCTGCACGACTATCTCGGCGTACCGCGCCGCGGTTTCAGCCAGCCGCTGATGCTGGGCCATGGCACTGAGGACCGCGACGTGCCCTACCTGACCACCCTGCTGTATGCCGCAGGCCTGGCCCTGCGTGGCGAGCCGGTCGCGTTCCGGCGCTACCCGGTCGACCATCGCGGCACGCTGGACGCGGCCGCTGCGGAGGGTCTGGCGTTCGTGCGGGCACGGCTGGGGGACGGCCACTTCGACGATGCTGCGGAAACCGCCAGCCTCGAACAGCTGCTTGAGGAAGTCCGGTAGATCCACGCCAAGCGTGGATGGTCTTCGACCATTGTGCGGACCAAGGTCCGCACCCACCGGAGAGGGGCCAACGGGTTGCCGGCCAGCGGCCGGCACTACCCGCCAACCGCTGCTTCAGCCCTTGTAGCCGTTGCTGATCGGGTAACGACGTTCGCGGCCGAAGGCGCGGCGCGAGACTTTCGGCCCCGGCGCGGCCTGGTGCCGCTTCCACTCGCTGATGCGCACCAGGCGCAGCACGCGGTCGACCACGGCCGCGTCGTAGCCGGCGGCCACGATCTCCGTGCGCGACTGCTCCTGGTCAATGTAGCGGTACAGGATGCCGTCCAGCACGTCATAGGCCGGCAGCGAATCCTGGTCCAGCTGGTTCTCGCGCAGCTCGGCCGACGGCGGGCGGCTGATCACGGCCGGCGGGATCACCGGCGCGCCGCCCACGGTGTTGCGCCACTTGGAAAGACCGAACACCTCCGTCTTGTACAGGTCCTTCAGTGGCGCGTAGCCACCGCACATGTCGCCGTAGATGGTGGCGTAGCCGACCGCGTACTCGCTCTTGTTGCCGGTGGTCAGCAGCAGGCCACCGAACTTGTTGGCCAGCGCCATCAGGATCACGCCACGGCTGCGCGACTGCAGGTTCTCTTCGGTCACGTCCGGGGTCGTGCCTTCGAACATCGGCGCCAGCGATTCCATCAGGCCCTTGAACGCCGGTTCGATCGAGACTGCCTCCAGCTTCACACCCAGCGCCTGGCACTGCTCGGCGGCCAGGTCGTTGGAAAGGCCTGCGGTGTAGCGCGAGGGCAGGCGCACCGCGGTGACGTTCTCGGCGCCCATCGCGTCCACGGCCATGGCCAGCACGATCGCCGAGTCGATGCCGCCGGACAGGCCCAGCCACACCTTCTTGAAGCCGTTCTTGCGGCAGTAGTCCTGGATGCCGCGGGTCACCGCGCGCCAGGCCAGCGCGTCCATGCTTTCGTCGCCGTCGTCCATCCACACGTGCGGCATGAAGCGGCGGGTCTCACCGTCGTACTCCACCACCAGCCACTGGTCGACGAAGGCGGCGGCGGCCGGGTGCACCGTGCCGTCACCATCAGCCACTACCGAGGCGCCGTCGAACACCAGCGCGTCCTGGCCACCGACCACGTTGAGGTAGGCAATCGCCGCGCCGCTTTCGCGGGTGCGCGCCGCCAGCACGGCATCGCGCTGGGCGTGCTTGCCACGCTCGTACGGCGAAGCATTGGGCACCACCACCAGCTGCGCACCGGCGCGCATGGTGTCGGCCAGCGGTTCGGCGAACCACAGGTCCTCGCAGATCAGCAGGCCCACCGGAATGCCGTTGACCTCGAACACGCAGCTGCCGCCATCCGGATCGACATCGAAGTAGCGGCGCTCGTCGAACACGGCGTAGTTGGGCAGCTCGCGCTTGCGGTAGGTCTGTTCGACCAGGCCGTCACGCAGCACGCTGGCGGCGTTGTAGACCACCGCGCCAGCCGCCTGCGGCCAGCCGACCACGGCGGTGATGCCACGGCAGGCAGCAGCGATACGGCCCATCGCCTGCTCGCATTCGTACAGGAAGCCGGGACGCAGCAGCAGGTCCTCCGGCGGATAACCGCTCACCGCCAGCTCGGGGAACATCACCAGCTCGGCGCCATACTCGTCGCGCGCCTGGCCGATCATCTCGATGATGCGCTCGGTGTTGCCGGCGACATCGCCGACCGGGAAATCGAACTGCGCCATCGCGATGCGGATCGAAGCCATGGGAATCCAGCCTGTGGTTGCAATTGCACCATTCTAGGCCTTTGGACACGGACCGGTCAGGCCCGATGCATGCGATCGGTCCGCCCCGCGTCGCGCAGACCTGGACCACGTTTCCCTGCCGGCCAAGCACTGCCATCGCCTCCTCGAATGTCCGTCCTGGGGCTATTGATTTTCGCCTTCATCAGTAGCACTCTCCCATTCACGAAAAATTCATGGTGATCACCTTCGACGGCTCAGATCACCGCGCAAGCTGGT
>NZ_JAOCFV010000050.1:0-32569 GCF_029842145.1 Stenotrophomonas sp. GD03794 | reverse complement strand
AAGCCCGCTGCCGCGCTTATTCGCAGCGGGTCGCGGTGATGATGTTGTCCTTGTCCACGTACACGCGCAGGCGGTCCTGGCGGATGTCCCTGGTGGTGATGGTGCTGGGGCCGATCGGGTTGACCAGGCCGGCACCGCTTTCGCTGGACAGTCGGCGGATGTTGGGTTCGTTGGCTGGCTGGCCGATCGCCCAGCCCAGCTGGCTGGCATCACAGCGGCCCGTGCCCTTCACCTCCGGGCCTGGCGTGCTGACACAGGCGGCCAGCAACAGGGGCGAGGCGAGGGCGGCCAGGGCAAGGTGGGTGGGACGGTATCGGTTCATGGGTGCAACTCCTGAGGGCATGATGGCGCCACCATAGCACCGCGCCCGTGGCGACGGCATGCGCTGGATCAAGCCGTGTCGTTCAGCGTGTGCAGGCATTGTCGGGATCGAAGTGTTCCGGACCGCGGTAGCGGGCGGCAGCCCGCTCGAAGTGCAGTGCAATCGTTTCCCGGCCGCCCGGACAGTCACGCGATGCCTCCAGCGCCGGCCACGCCGGATGCGGTGCCGGAGGTGCGGCCAGCGTGGTGAACCGTCCCTCCAGCAGGCGCGCATAGGTTCCGTCCGGGCACTGCGCCAGCACCAGTTTATGGGTGACGTCGATGTCACCGTAGCTGCTGCCGAAGTGGGTGAGGATCGCGTCGGCGCGACCATCGTTGTTGAGGTCGGGCGTAGCGTCGAGCGTGGTCTGCCCGCTGCCGTACGCGCAGCCGTCGCCGACGCCAGGTGCGCAGGCGCTTACATGCCTGCCGTCCGCGAACCGCAGCTCGATACGTTCCTCGATGTCGGCCGCGCAGGCGCGTTGCAGTGGACTGGGCGGCGGCGTGCGCGCGATGGCGGCGTTTGCGGCAACCGAAAGCACCAGCAGGAGCACGGGCGGATGCAGGCGCTGGCACCATGGCACGGTCACGGCGAACTCCCGCGCTTGATCGCTTCCCACACGCTGTCGATGTGCGCACGCAACGGCGCCGCAGCTGATGCCAGCGCAGGATCGTTCTGACGCTCGCCGCCGAAAGGTTCATCGCCTTCCACGTGTACCAGCGATTCGCCACGCACTTCGTAGTACTGCTCGCCCTGGCGAAGCCCGATGCGCAGCTGCTGCGGGTCAATGCCACCGCCACAGACGCTGTGGCTGGCCAGCGTCAACTCGGCTCGGCCGTCGTTGTCCAGGTCGGTGGCTGTCACCTGATCCAGGAAATAGCCTGCCTCCAGATCCAGGCCTTCGCATTGAACCGGATCTTCGACGCTCCAGCGCGAAACCCAAGGACTCGCCTCATCGGTGCGCCGGAACAGCTCTGCACGCAGCGTGATCTGATCCAGCGGTTCTGCGTCGCCCTGCGCCGGCAATGCCTGTGCGCTGCGCGAAAGCAGCAGCAGGCCCGGGCCGTCTACGTCCTTGAAAGCCAGTTGCTTCAGCAGTGTGCCAGGGTAGAGCTCTTTCAGTTCCGCTTCGGGCAGCGATGGCGTGGTCATGAATGCCGATGGCACGTGATGCGAACCACAGCCGGCCGCAGTCAGTATGAGTACGAACAGCAGCGTGAAACGAGAGGAACCTGTCTGCGAAACCGCGGGTTCAACGCGCATCATCACGTTCCGGGCCAAACTCGATCTCATACGGGATGCTGTCATAACGACGATCATCGACGCCGAAGTAGGTGCTGACATGGATGAATCGGGCATCCCTGCGGCTTGCGGTACAGAGATTGATACCACGGTTGCAGTCGATGCGCAGCCGATCATTGCTCAGCTGCGCGATGTCCCCGACACGTGTATTGCTGTCCACGTTCACGCCACTGACCGCGACAGTGCCCGTGTAGTCCTTGCCCGGACGAACGCCTTCACCGGGCGCAATGTAGGCCAGCGCGTCCTCAGGCAGGCCCTTCAGGGTGACGGCGACGGTGCGGACCGTCAGATCCTTTGGGTAGTTCGTATAGACACGGATGCCCAGGTCGTCCCAGACAACGATGTCCGAGGCATCCGAAAGCGCGTTGCGGTGCGTGGAGCCAAGTACCTTTTCCCAGGCGGCAAGATCCTGCTTGAACGTCAGGCGATGTCCTTTGTACTCGACGTAGTCTTCGTTGAACGCCAGGTCCGCCGCAGCACTGGTTCCACCACGCGCAGGGTCTGCCGTCCGTGCATCGCTGCACGCGCCAAGAACGAGAACAAGGAGTGAGGCGAGCAGATGTCTTCTGATCATTTCTTTGGCTTCACCTGGTTCTTCTCCCCAAGCAGATCGCCGTAGCAGGTCCGCCTGTCGAAGGGATCCTCGTGTCACTGACGACTGCACACTATCGTCATGATCGTACTTGATGAATTTCAATGAGCCAGGTTGCTTCCAGGGCCGAATTCGATGACATAGGGGGTGCTGTCGTACCGTCGGTCATCCACTCCGAAATACATCTTCATCTGGATGAACTTTTCATCGTTCCTGCTTGCGCCACAGATGCTTATGCCGCGGCTGCAGTCAATGCGTAGCTGTCCTCCGCTCAGGTGTGCGATGTCGCCTACGCGAGTGCCCTTGTTTACGCGGACACCGTTGACCAGAACGGAGTAGGCATAGTCCTGGCGAGGTCGAACGCCTTCGCCTGGTGGGATGTAGGACAGCGAATCCTCGGGTTCTCCTCGAAGGGTGACTGATGCTGTGACCACACGTTGATTCCTGGGATGGTTGGTGTAGACACGGATGCCCAGATCGTCCCAGACCACAATGCCAGGGTCATCGGGAAACGCGGTGCGATGGTTGGGGCCAAGCACGTTGATCCAGTCGGACAGGTCCTGAGTGAAATCCAGGCGCTGTCCGTTGTACTTGACGTAGTCATCCTGGAAAGCCAAAGGGGCTGCATTGCTTTCGCCTGAGCCCGGGGCATGCTTGGCATCGCAGGCAGCAAATGCAAGCACAGAAAACGAAATCAGGAGGATTCTCGATGGCACCGCAGCGTACATCAGTTGGTCTCGCGGCTGACTTCGAGGGTGTACGGGAGGTGATCGTATCGCCTTTCGTCAGCCCTGAAGTAGATGGAGCAGCCACGAGTAGTGCCATCAACCCGATTTCTGATGCATGTGCCGATGCCCTTGCTGCAGTGAATCTCAAACATCGTGCATCGGGCGGCCGGGATGTCGCAGATCTTCATGTCGCCGTTGAATTGCCCGCTGTCGATGATGAGGCCGTGTGGTCACTGCTTGTGAAGGTGGTTCCGTGCCTCCTCAATCTGGAGCGTCGTCTTTCTCGATGTTGAGTTTGTATATGTAGCTGCTGTAGCGCTTATCGTCCACGGAGAAATAGAAGGAGTAATCCAGCTTCGCCTGATCTGTCCTGTTCGCGCTACAGAGGGCAATTCCCTGGCTGCAGTGTACTTCCAGTAAACCTCCGCTCAGTCGGGGTATGTCATCAACCTGCGTCGTATTGTTCACAGGAGTGCCCGAGAACGAGACCGCACCCGAAAAAGTCTTGCGTGGCTGAATTCCTTCTCCTGGAGGTTCATAGCCGCCAGATGACCTGGGAGGAACACGGAGGACGAATGAGACTGAGTTGACGCGATGTTCTTTCGTTGGGCCCGTGTAGGCAGCGATCCCCAGTTCATCCCAGATCATCATGATCGGTAACTCAGGATCGGCGAAGCGATAGTCGCTACCAAGGACGGCAATCCATGCCTTGACGGGGGCGCCAAGTTCAACGCGCTGTGAGCCGATGAGGATCGAGCCATTCTCGAAAATGGCCGCTGGCTTCTGCTTCGGCTGCTCATCCTGAGGTGCGGCGCTGCATGCAGCGAAGACCAACGACAGCGCTATCGAGAGAAGGAATCTTGAGTTCATCTAGACTTTACCTGGTTCTTCTCGCCGAAAAGATCTTCATAGAAGCGAGTGATGTAGTCCCAGCTGTCTGAACCGTAGCGACCCACGCGACGGATGTTCTCCAGTGCGTGCTTTCCATGTTCTTCGTGCAGGTGCTCAAGTTCGGTGGCGGACGAGGCGCGCCGTATCGCCGCAGTGTGCTCTTTGGCCCAAGCTGCAACAGTCGCGTCCTGCCAGTTCGTATCATTGGGGTGAACCAGATAGGACTGTGCGATCTTGACCGGATCACGTGATGCATCGCCCCGCCATCGCCCCGCCATCGCTTGCCCAACCTGGAGGACGGCCTGTTGCGCCAGCTGAGCAGCCAATGTATGCAGCGGATGGACGTCGTGGTCCTTAGCCAGCTGGGAATGACTAGGGTCGGTTGACCCACTTTTGTTTGGGTCGGAATCGAACATTGTCTGTGCGTCGTCCACACTGTTGCCTACGAGCAGCAGGAGTTGTTGATAGACGAAGTTGTAGCAGTTGAGCACCGCGCGCATTGGCGCGCTGGCGATCCAGCCAGCCCGCTCCAGATACTCATGTCCAGGGATTCGTGCAATGCGGTCTCGAAGTTTGAGGAAATCCTGGAATGCTTTGTAGTAACGCTGATCGCTGTGCTCGGAAAGAAGGACCAGCATGATCTTCTCACCGTCGGAACGCTCGCCAGGCTTGCTCGCCTTGAACTCCCAGCTTTCTACGCCGAAGAGCTTGTGAGCAATGGGTTCGGCAAGGCTTGCGATGACGTCCGTCGAGCCAAACATCCCGGTGACCACAGGGTATCGATGAGTGCAATTGGCAGTCGACGTCCAAGGGAGCACGGTGCTGTGTCCCAGCTTTCTCAAGCTGAGTTCGCAGAAATTGGAGTGTGCGAAGTAGTCCTCAAGAACATGCAGGGCAGAACCAAAATGACGCATGCCATCGGGTGTCTTGCCCTTTGAGAGCGCAGTGTTCAGTTCTGACGACATGAAGTCTCTGGAGCGCATGATGTAGCGCTTCATTGACGTTTTCGGATCTATCTCAAGAAGAGCACTTCCAGGAGTAACCCAAGGCTCAAAGTCCCTGTCGATGGTCTTCGGGTCTGCTGGCTCGGGTTTGATGTTCTTTGGGTTATCGATGTGTTCACTAGGCTTGTATACGCCTAGACGTGCAGGGGTGACTTCGTACTGACTCTTGTTCTTGAAGCGAAGATTGTGAAACTCTCCCCCAGCCAGAATGTCGACGATCTTGGTGAGCGCGTCACGTGAGAGATGCTTGCCGAGGTCCTTGGGGAGATTGGGAGGACGTACAATCTTTGGATCGAGAAGCTGGGAGTAGTCGCGGAGCCAGTTGCCAAAGTAGATCGCCATGCGCTCAGTCGATGTGAACTGAGCTTTTTCTAGCACCGCCTCAATCGATCGATGCCCAAACGACTCGTTGGGTCGCTTGTCATGGTTCTGGCCATCACCCGCACTGAACCCCTCGTAGCGCCCATCCTCGCTCTTGTTGGTTTCCTGGGCCACGGGCCCCTGTTGCTTCAGTGCAGCCTGTACTTCCGCATAGTTCACCTTCAACGCACCGTTGAACTCGGGCGAGGTGTACTGCGCATACTCGGTTTCGTGCGTGCCTTCCAGGTCGAAGAACGCCAGGCGATAGGCGAGTGCAGTACCTTCCTCCTTGCCGCTGTCGGCAGCGAGGGTCGGCTTGCCGTTCGCATCCTTCTCCGCCAGATCATTGCGCAGCACGTTGTCGACGTGGTGCCCGAACTCATGCAGCAGCACCGCCAGCAGTTCGCGTGACGCCTCGATGGTCGTCGCCGCGCGGTCTGCCGCCATGCTGTTCACGCGGATGATGCGCTTGCTGTTGTCGTAGTCGGCCGGGTAGGGCGCGCCGGCCATCACCTTGTGTTCGGGTGCCTGCAGGCTGCCATTCTTCAGCGCGTCCTGCAGCTTCATGTAGGTCCGCGCCGGAACATCGAAGCCGAAGGTCGGCGCCATCATCATGACGAACTCGACCGGTGTGGACTGCTCGGCGATGCTGCGCAGCTGGTCGTAGGCGAACGTGCTTTCGAAGGTACGGCCCGGATCAGGCTTGATCGTGAAAGCGGGCAGCGGCGGCAGGCTGGCCGGGGTGCTGCCTCCCCCCATGAACGGATGTTCGCCCGCCTTGACCTTGAACTCGCCGGGGCAGCTGAAGGTGATGTTGCCGCCCTCCAGCGTGATCGCACTGCTGCCGGCCTGCAGCACCACCTTGGTCTGCGCCAGCACGTCGATGCGGTCGTCGGTGGCGGTGATGGTCAACGCCTGATCGCTCAGCAGTTCCAGCTCGCCGTCGTGGGCCTGCAGGCTGACCGGGCCCTGCGCGGCGATCACCCGCAGCGGACCGCTCTGCGCGAACAGCGAGACGTGCTCGCCGGACACCGTGGCGATGGTCTCGCCGGCGCTGACGTGCAGGTCCTGCTGCACCGTCATCTGCAGGTTCTGCCCGGCGTAGGCCACCGCGCTGGCCGGGGTGGTCCAGGCCACATGGTGCGGTGCCTCGGCCAGCAGCAGCGGCGTGCCCAGCCGTTCCACCGGCTGGTCACCGGCGCTGCGGCCATCGCTGCCGGGTTTCATCGCGCTCTGCCCGTTCACGTCGCCGGTATAGCGGCCCTGCGCCTTCGGGTCGATCTGCTCGCGCAGCTGCTTGGTGCGCTCGAACTCCGCCAACCCCGGCACCTGCTGCTGCGCCAGGGTCTGCTGCATCTGTTCCAGGCTGCGCTCGGCGCCCTTCAGCTGGGCCACTACGCTGGCATTGTCCATCACCGTGGACGCCGCGCGCTCCTGCAGGCTGGCCGACAGCAGCAGGCCTTCGCCGGCATGCACGTTGCCCCAGCCCTGGGTGGCCAGTTCAAAGCCCTCGCCACGCAGCGCGCCGCGGGCGGTGTCCTGGTGCGCGATCAGGTAGCCCAGCTCCAGCCGGCTGTCGGCCAGTGAGCTGTGCAGGCGCGTGCGCAGCTGCCCGGGCGTGTCGTCGATCACCCATTGCTGGGTGCCGCTACCGTCATGGGCCTGGGTGTGCAGGCCGCTGAGTACGCCGGGGTGGCGTGCGTTCTCGTCGATGCCGCCGCCGAAGGGCGGAGCGACTTCGCCGTTGTAGAGCTGGCCGGTGATGCGCGGCTGGTCGATGTCGCCGTGCAGGAATTCCACCAGTACTTCGCTGCCCACGCGGGGCAGGAAGGCCGTGCCCCAGTTGGGGCCGGCCACCCACTCGGCCACCGGCACCCAGCTGCCACTGGTGTGGTCGCCGGGAGCGTGTCCGGGCTGGGCGCTGCCGGTGTCGGTCAGGCCGCCGGGATTGGGCCTGCTGCCGCGCTGCCAGCCGAACTGGATGCGTACCTGGTGCTCGCGGTTGGGGGTCACGGCGGTGTTGGCGATGCCCACCACGCGTGCAGTCTGCGGGCCATGCAGGGTCGGCCGGTCCTGCGGCAGGGCGCGCAGCGGCACGCCGCTGCCAGTGGCCAGGAAACTGTTGCGGTAGGCGCCACGCTCCAGCGCGGCGCTGCCCAGCAGCTCGGCGATGCCCTGGTCCAGGTTGTTCAGGGCCACATGCTGCACGGCCAGCAGCTGGAAGGCCTGGCCTTCGTGCTGCGGGTGCTGGGCCAGGGTGAAGGTGCTGCCGGCGCCGAGCTGGCGCTCGCTGCCGCTGCCGCTGTAGAGCACCTGGCCGACGCGCAGCGCGTCCAGCCGTGCCTGTGCTTCGGCGTCGGCCCAGCCGGCCTGGGCGAATCGACCGGCGCGCGGCTGCACGTAGACTTCCAAGGCGGGCAGGGTGCCGGCATCGGCGCTGGAGTGCGCGGCCACGGCGCCAACCTGCTCGCTGTGCCAGCTGGCCACGGTGCTGGCGTTGGGCACCAGCTGCTGGCGCTCGGCGAAGGCGGTGATGCCGTCGCTGGCCTCGGCCATGTCGGCGCGATGGAAGCGCACGCGGCCTGCGTCGGGCAGCTCGGCGCCCGGCTCGAACACCACCAAGGTGTGTGCGGCATCGTCGTCCTGCGCCTGCTCGATGCGCCAGGCCAGGCCGGCTTCGGCCAGCAGCCGGGTGACGAAGGCCCAGTCGGTCTCGCGGTACTGGGTGGTGATCGCGCGTGCCGGCAGCTCGGCCTGCACGTCGAAGCGGAACAGGGCCTGCGGGTAGTCGGCGAAGATCTGTTCGCAGATGGCGCGGGTATCCAGATCCTGGAAGATCACCGCATTGCGGCGCAGGCGCAGCAGCGCGGTCCACGGTTCGAGGATCAGGCGATAGCGGGCCAGGCCACCATCGCTGCCCAGCTGCGCAGCCTCGGTACACAGCCCGTGCCACTGGCGCAGCGAACCGTCGGCCTGGCGTAGCTGCAGGGTCAGCGGCTGTTCCAGCCACGGCTCCAGGTCCAGGAACGCGTCGGTGGACAGGCAGTCGATCTGCAGGCGGTTGTCGCCGCACACCGATTCGATGCCTTCGAAGCGTTCGACGACCAGGCCTTCCTCAGGCCCCTTCAGCTGGATCAGGCGTTCGCGGTGGGACAGCGAAGCGAGGGATGCGAGCAGTGAGGAGCTTGGGATGTCCATATCATCAGGCTCATGGCAGGGTGATCGTGATGTGGGCGGTGCGCTCGGGCATCTGCACCACGTCGTTGTAGGCGGCCAGCTGCTGGCCGGTTTCGTGGCCGAGGTAGGTGCGCATGCCGAAGAAGGCGACGATGCCGAAGCAGCCCACCACCACGGCCGGCAGCCACAACGGCACCACGCGGCGCAGGCTGTGGCGGACGTTGTCCGGTGGCAGTGCGTGCGGTGCGAAACCGTGGCGCTTGCCCTTCAGGTAGACGATCTCATCGCCCAGGCGCGCGGTCAGGTAGCCCAGCTTCTCGGTGCCTTCCAGGCGGTACTTGCCTTCGAAGCCCATCAACAGGCAATAGTGGTAGACCTCAAGCGACGGCAGGCGCGCGGCGCCCTGGCGCCGGAGTTCTTCCAAGCGATCGAAGAAGTGTTCGCCAGCCAGATGCTCGCCGAACAGGCGCAGCTGCAGCGGGTTGCGTTCCCAGGTTTCGTGCAGCGGCGACGGCTGGGACAGGATCGCCTCGTCCACCGCCGCGCAGAACGCGTACTTGGCAGCGTAGACATCTTCCGAGGCCACGCCCATGCGCATGGCATTGCGTTCCACGCCATCGAGGAACTTCTGCACCGTCTGCACGAAGCTCTCGGCATCGTGTGGCAGCTGGCCGCGCTTGAGCAGCAGCAGAAGGTAGAAGCCGTCGGCCATCAGGTCCTGCAGGCTCTGCGGATTGGCCGCCTGCGGCGTCGGGTTGACCATCGCGCCATTGGCGGTCAGCGAGGGCATCGGGCCCGGCGTCGGGGGCAGGGGGGAGTTCATCATGAGGTCACCGCCACGAGTTCCATCTTCAGTTCGGCAATACCGGCCGGCACGTAGATCATCAACGACTGCGCCTTGAGCATGCGCTCATACAGCGCGCCGCGTGCGTCGAGTTCGAAGTAATGGCTGCCCGGGCGCACCGGGATCGCCGCAGGCACCTGCGCCGCGTGGGTCAGCTTCACGCCCGGAAGCGCGGACAGCACGCACTTCTCAACATCGTCCGGCGCACCGACCTTGAAACGTACCGGCACGCTCTGGATCAGCTCCTGCGCCGGCAGCGATGCGGAGACGGACAGGTAGAACGAGGCATTGCCGTCGATGCGCTGCGAATCGAGCCGGCCGAGATGGTAGGACGGCTTCACCTCGTTCAGCGCGATCTTGAAATAGCGGGTGGAGATCACGGTATCCAGCAGGGTCCGCACGATCTCCAGCAGCTTGCGGAAGGAGGCTTCCGGCTGGTCGTGGCGATATACCGGCAGATCGCCCAGCTGGTACGCATTGGAGAAGGTCAGCAGTGCGCCGGCCATGCGCAGCAGCTCCTGGTGCAGGCGCTCGGGGTGCAGCTGCGGATGGTGCAGCAGATGCGCCAGCGCGCTGAACGAGCTGTTGATGGTGTGCAGCAGCCAGAACGAGGCGATGTCGCCGGAGCGGAATTCGATGATGTTCTGCGAGGTCTGCCGGTGCAGGCCATACAGTGCATCGACCTTCGCCTGCAGCGCATCGAGCACCGCCCGCAGTTCGCGATGCAGGAACGGTGACGCCTGCAACTGGGCGCACGGCGGAATGAACTCATCGTCCAGTTCGAAGCCGCCGCTGGAGGTGCGCCGCACGCGCGCGATCGGCACCGTGGCGTAGGCGTCGCGCGGCTGATCGTCGGTGAGCAGCTTCACTGCCTTGCTGAGGAAGGCGAGTTCGGCTTCGACCGCATCGGTGAACAGGTCCTGCGTATCACGGTTGGCCTGGCGGTAACGGGCCAGAACCGTGCCTTCGGCATCGGCACAGTTCGCGCCATCATCGCGCAGCAGCGGCAGTGCCAGATAGACGACGGTGGACTGTACGCCTGGCGGCAGCTCCTGCAGCGATACCGCATCGGGCAGGCCGTCGTGCGCGGGCGCATCGTAGGTCTCGCCGTCGGGGAACACCGCCGACAGATCGAGTGGGCGCAGCGTGCCACCGGAAAGTGCATGTGGATCGAAACGCACCCGGCGTGCACCCCATGCATAGGGGTGCAGGGTCTGCGAGAGATCCTGCAGCCGTGCTTCGTGGTAGGCGTCCTGGCGCTGGAAGTGCTGGGGGCGCAGGAACAGGCCTTCACCCCAGAGAACCTTCGACATCCTGCTTACATAAGCCACGTTCAATCCTTGGAAATAGCTTGAAAAAGTCGCCAGTGCGGGTCGGTTCCGACGTTCTCGCGCCCCGCAGCGGCGCATGCCCTTTCAGTAATGTGAAAATGTGAATCCCATCGCACATTCAAACGAACAGGGCAATCGTTGCGCTGAGGATACTATCGCATCGATGAATTCGAGTGCCAGAATTCCGGCGCGATGCTATTTCTTCGCGCCTGCACAACGGATGGATGCAAGACTGCCTGGATCACCGGAGATACGTGTCAACAGCGCCTTGCTGTCGCTGGTCAGGGCACAGGCATGGACGCCGATGGTGACGCCATCCTGCGGAAGCGTCTTGCCCTTGGTGTCGAACGCGAGCCGCCAGCGATTCTCGGCCGGAGCGCGGAACAGGGCGACAACGCCGAGCACTGCACTTCCTTCACTCAGCTGCTCGGACAATTCCTGCCGGGCACCCGGGGTCAGTACGACTTCGTTGACCGAAAGCAGGTCCGCGCCGAGTGCAGCCTGCTCGCCGGCCTGGTCGAGGAAAGCGTTGAAGGGAGCCTGTTCGAAGCGTTGCAGACTGCGCAGATGGTAGATCTTGACCACCGCGGCCGTCGCCCGCTTGTCGTTGCCGGCGTTGAGGTTGCTGCCGGCGTACAGGCGCAGCGGAATGGTGGGGGGCGCCTCGGGCTTGCCCTCGCGGATGCCCACGGCCTGGAGGGTCTTGTCCATTGCCTTGCCCAACTTGCTGTCACTGGCACAACCGGTCAGGGACGTGGACATGACCAGGGACAAAATCGTGACGGATATCACGCGATGGAATGAGAAAAGTTGCGCATTCATGTGCGGTCGGTCGGCTCGGGGTGCGGGGCGAAAATTGAGCGTATAAGTACTTTCTGCTCGCGGATATCACATCGGGATGTGAAGGTTGTGTCTATCAAATTCGCCATATTCTTGACGAAATTCACTATACCGACGCGTATTCGCGAATGTACACTGCCGCCGACAGGGGCAGGAATCCCGTGCGTTGTATCGGCGGAGATTCGGCTTCCTTGAGGAACTAATTTCGACGAGGGATCACTATGGAAGTGAAGGCAATGGGGAAGGCTGTGTACCGGCCGATGTTCGCGCTGATGTTGCTGTCGGGCCTGGCGGCCTGCTCATCGGCGCCGAAGAAGGCCGAGGTCGTGCCGTTCGAAACGACGCTGAGCAACGCCGAAGCACAGGTCACCACTGGCGGCGCCGATGCCGCGATCAGTGCGTTCGAACTGGCGGCCAAGGCCGACCCGACGCGCAAGGAGCCGTGGGTACGCATCGCACAGCTGCAGTTCGACCAGGGCCAGTACGCCCGCGCGATCGTCGCAGCCGAGGAAGTACTCCAGCGCGATCCCAATGATCTGGTGGCCGATGGTGTGATCACCGTCGCCGGCTTCCGTGTCGCCAACCAGTCGCTGACCCGCCTGCAGGGCCGTGGCGCACTGGCGTCGGACACCGCACGCAAGGAAGCGCAGACCCTGGCCACCACCCTGCGCAACACCATGGGTGACGCCATTCTCGACCCGACGCCCAAGCCCAAGCCGCGCAGCCGCGCCCGTGCAGGCCGTGCCGCGGCTCCCGCCGCTGCTGCCCAGCCCGCCGCGACGCAGCCGGCCAAGCCCGCTGCCCGCTCGAACACCTCCGATCCGTTCCAGAACATCGGCAACTGATCCGGAACCGGCCCCAGTCAGGAGACACTCATGGCCAAGAAGGAAAGCATCCAGAAGCGGCTGCAGAAGATCCGCCCGCCGCGCGTCCAGCTCACCTACGATGTGGAGAAGGGTGACGCGATCGAGCAGAAGGAACTGCCGTTCGTGGTCGGCGTGATGGGCGATTTCAGTGGCAATCCGGAACAGCCGCTGCCGAAGGTCAAGGATCGCAAGTTCGTCAATGTCGATCTGGACAACTTCGATGAAGTGATGGAAGGCGTCGCACCCCGCGCGGTCTATCGCGTGCCGAACAAGATCAGCGACGACGGTGGCGAGTTCGGCGTCGAGCTGAAGTTCAATTCCATCGACGACTTCCGTCCCGAGGCGGTGGTCCAGCAGATCGAACCGTTGCGGCGCCTGCTCGAGTCGCGCACCAAGCTGGCCGATCTCCGCAACAAGCTGGCGGGCAACGAGAAGCTGGAAGACCTGTTGACCGATGTGCTCAACAACACCGAGCAGCTGAAGAAGCTCGGCGTGACCAAGGAGGACTGATCGATGTCAGCCGAAGCCAGCCAACTGGCCACCCAGGCCGCCGTGGCCGAAGAGGTGGGCCTGCTCGACCAGATCGTCGAGAAGAGCAAGGTCGCCAAGTCGCAGACCGAACATGATCGTGCCAAGGACATCATCGCCGCGCTGGCGAAGGAAGTCCTGGACGGTACCGTGGTGGTCTCCGACAACCTCAACCTCACCCTTGATGCACGCATCGCCGAGATCGACCGGATCATTTCCGAGCAGCTCAGCGCGGTCATGCATGCGGAAGCCTTCCAGAAGCTGGAAGGCAGCTGGCGGGGCCTGCACTACCTGTGCCAGCAGACCTCCACCGGCCCGAACATGAAGATCAAGGTCTTCAATTCGCCGCAGAAGGATCTGGTCAAGGACTTCAAGTCGGCCATCGATTTCGACCAGAGCGCGCTGTTCAAGAAGGTCTATGAAGAGGAGTTCGGCACCTTCGGTGGTGCGCCGTTCGGCGCCCTGATCGGTGACTATTTCCTTGGCCGCCAGCCGGAGGACATGTACTTCATCGAGCAGATGTCGCACGTCGCCGCTGCCGCGCACGCGCCGTTCATCTCCGCCGCCAGCGAAGGCATGTTCGGCCTGGAGACGTTCACCGACCTGGGCAAGCCGCGCGACCTGGCCAAGGTGTTCGACACGGTCGAGTACGCCAAGTGGAAGTCGTTCCGCGAGAGCGAGGACAGCCGCTACGTCGGCCTGACCATGCCGCGCTTCCTGGGGCGCCTGCCGTACAACCCGAAGGACGGCACCACTGTCGAGGGTTTCAACTTCGTCGAAGAGATCGAAGCGGCCGACCACAGCAAGTTCCTGTGGTGCAACACCGCCTACGCGATGGGCGCCCGGCTGACCCAGGCGTTCGAGAGCTTTGGCTGGTGCGCAGCGATCCGCGGCGTGGAAGGTGGCGGCCTGGTCGAGGATCTGCCGACCCATACCTTCCGTACCGACGACGGCGAAGTGGCGCTGAAGTGCCCGACCGAGGTGGCCATCACCGACCGTCGTGAGAAGGAACTCAGTGACCTCGGCTTCATGCCGCTGGTGCACTGCAAGAACACCGACTACGCCGCGTTCTTCGGCGCACAGTCGGCACAGAAGCCGAAGAAGTACAACACCGATTCGGCCAATGCCAACGCGATCCTGTCTGCCCAGCTGCAGTACATCTTCGCGGTCTCGCGTATCGCCCATTACCTCAAGGCGATGATGCGCGAGAAGATCGGCAGCTTCGCTTCGGCGGGCAACGTCGAGGAATTCCTGAACCGTTGGATCGCCCAGTACGTGTTGCTGGACGACAACGCTTCGCAGGAAGCCAAGGCGCAGTTCCCGCTGCGTGAAGCCTCTGTGCAGGTTTCGGAGGTGCCGGGCAAGCCCGGTGTCTACCGCGCGGTGGCCTTCATCAGGCCGCATTTCCAGCTCGATGAGCTGTCTGTTTCGTTGCGTCTGGTCGCCGAACTGCCGGCGTCCGCGAAAAAGTCGTAACGATTTGCTGTAACTGAAGCGTCCAGGGGAGTCCGCTCCCCGGATTGCAGTGACGCTTATTTCAAGAGGGCGTAGCCCCCCTTAACCGCCAGGCCCGCGCCTGGCACATCAAATCTCACGGAAGAACGGAATTTAGGAGACCAGATATGCAGCACGCTTTCCTCTCGATTGACACCATCAAGGGCGAGTCGCACGACGACAAGCACAAGGACTGGATCGAAATCCAGTCGTTCTCGCAGGATCTGTTGCAGCCGCGTTCGGCCACCGCGTCGACCTCCGGCGGCACCACCGCAGCCCGCGTGAACCTGTCCCCGATCGAAATCACCAAGTCGATCGACCTCGCCTCCACGGCCCTCAACCAGGCCGCCTCCAACGGCACCACCTTCCCGAAGGCGCAGATCCAGTTCATGCGCGCCGACAAGGACGGCAACGCGATCAATTACTACACGGTCGAGCTGCTGAACGTGCTGGTCCACCGCGTCACCACGACCGTGGACAAGGAAGGCATGCCGCAGGAAGTTGTTCAGTTGAGCTTCGGCGCCATCAAGTGGACTTACCAGCAGCAGAAGCCGGAAGGCGGAGTTGGTGGCAAGACCGTGGCGCAGTGGAGCGCAACCAAGAACATCCCGAACTACACCGTGTGATGTTGTGTCGCTGCGATGGCGCCTCGTGCGCCATCGCAGTCTGATCGCCGGGCAGGGCCAGGAACGGCCTTGCCTTTGCTGCACCGCTGCCGCCCGCACGGATGCCGAACCTGAGTGGATCGACCAATGAAGGGACTCGAACCCAGCCTGCTGGAAAAACTGTTCGACGACGCCCCCAAGCAACCGGGCGCCGGGCCGGTATTCAAGTCCGTCTCGCTGGAGCAGTACAAGGAATCCATCGCCCGCGACCTGGAGGGGCTGTTGAACTCGCGCGCCGCGTTCCAGGAAGGCGACATGAAGGAATTCCCCAATTGCCGGCAATCGCTGCTGACCTACGGGTTGGCGGACTTCTCCGCGATGAGCCTGGCCAACGCCTACGATCGTGCCGCCATCTGCCGCTCGCTGGAGCAGGCCGTGGCGCGCCATGAGCGCCGCCTGCGCAACGTCAACGTCCATCTGGACGCGGGCAACCAGTTCGCCGGTGGGCTGCATTTCACCATCCATGCGCTGCTCGACCTGGAGCCTGCACGCGAGCCGGTCAGCTTCGACGCGATGCTGCAACCCTCGACCCTGCAGTACCAGGTCACCCGCGCACGCCGCACGCAGGCCGCCTGATGCAGGACCTGCTGCCTTACTACGAACGCGAGCTCGGCTACCTTCGCCGTTACGGGCGCGAGTTCGCCGAGCGCTACCCGAAGATCGCCGGTCGCCTGCAGCTCTCCGCCGAGGGCAGCCAGGACCCGCATGTCGAGCGCCTGATCGAGGCCTTCGCGCTGCTCAGTGCGCGCGTGTCCAAGCGCATCGAAGATGACTATCCCGAATTCACCGACGCGCTGCTGGACGTGCTTTATCCGCACTACCTGCGGCCGTTCCCGTCCTGTTCGATTGCCCATTTCGACCTGGAAGGGGTGGCATCCAAGCTGAGTGCGCCGGTGCGCGTGCCACGCGGCACCGCCCTGCAGAGCCGGCCGGTGCGTGGCGTACCGTGCGAGTTCCGCACTGCCTACGACGTCGTGCTCGCGCCGATCGGCGTGCAGCAGGTGGTCTACCGCAGTGTGGCCGATGCACCGATGGCCACGACGCTGCCGGCCGGAACCGGTGGCCAGATCTCGATGGGGTTCCAGCTGCTGTCCGATCAGCTGGGTTTCCACCAGTTGGGAACCGATCACCTGCGCCTGTTCCTCGATGGCGAGCCCTCGGTGCGCGCGGCCCTGCGTGATGCGCTGATGCTGGGGGTGAAGGCGGCATACGTCGAGTCCGACGGGGATGGCCGCTGGCGTCGCCTCGACAAGGTGCCGTTGAGCGCGGTCGGGTTTGCCGATGACGAGGCGCTGATCGATTTCCCGGCGCGTTCGCATCCTGCCTATCGCCTGCTGACCGAGCTGTTCGCCTATCCGGAGAAGTTCGGCTTCGTCGACCTGCACCTGCCCTCGGTGACGGCAGGTGCCAGCCGCCGTTTCACCCTGCATCTGGTGCTGCAGGCGCACGGCCAGGACCGTGGCAACACGATGGTGCTGGACGAGCTGGGTGTGCACAACGTGCGGTTGGGCTGCACGCCCATCGTCAATCTGTTCCGCACCAGTGGCGAGCCGATCCGTGTCACCCATCGTACGGTGAACTACCCGGTGCTGGCCGATGCCCGCCGCGCGTTCGCCTATGAAGTGCACTCAATCGATTCGGTGCATCGCATCCGGCAGACCCCGCAGGGTGAGCTGATCCAGGCCTTCCGCCCGTTCTATTCGCTGCATCACGGGGAAGACCCCGAGCGCACCGGTCAGTACTGGGTGGCGCGCCGTGATGAGGACGTGGCGCGGCAGAGTCCGGGCTTCGAGACCGAGATCAGCTTCGTCGACCTGTCGTTCAACCCGGTGCTGCCGCAGACCGATACGGTCAGCTTGGAACTGACCTGCAACAACCGGGACCTGCCCAACCAGCTGGCCTTCGGTGTGGCGGGCGGTGACCTGAGCATCGAAGGTGGCAGCCCGGCCAAGGCGATCAGCCTGCTGCGCAAGCCGACCAAGCCGCTGCGTTTCCGTCACGGCCGCAACGCCCAGTGGCGCCTGATTTCGCACCTGTCGTTGAACCAGTTGTCGCTGACCGCCAGCGGCCTGCCTGCGCTGAAGGAGATGCTGCGCCTGTACGACCTGTCCGGCAGCAACGTCTCGGCGCGGCAGATCGACGGCATCCTCGAGCTGCAGCAGACGCCGGTGACCACCTGGATGCACGGCCGCCAGTTCGCCTCGGTGGTGCGCGGCCTGGAGATCCGCCTGACGATCAATGAAGCCCATTTCGTGGGCACCGGTGTGGCCGCCTTCGCCCAGGTGATGGACCACTTCTTCGCACTCTACGTGCATGCCAACAGCTTTACCCGACTGGTGCTGGTTTCCGGCGACAGCGGGGAGGAGATCGTCCGATGCCCAGCGCGCAGCGGCGAATCGATCCTGGCGTAGCCCAGCAGCTGCTCACCGAACCGCACCGCTTCCAGTTCTTCCAGGCGGTGCGGTTGCTTGAGCAGGTGTTCCAGCGGCAGGGCGTCAAGCCCGGCCAGGCCGTGCCGATGCGCGTGCGGTTCCGCAACTCGCTGTCGCTCGGATTCCCGGCCACCGAATTGTCGGCCGAGGGCGAAGTGTATTCGCTCAAGGGCGAGCGGCTGCAGGATCGCGAGGCCATCGAACAGGCCCTGCATGGCGAGGAGCTGGCTGAAGTCCACCTGACCCCGCAGTTCATGGGCCTGCTCGGCACCGCCGGCGCCTTGCCGCTGCACTACACCGAAACCCTGCAGCTTCGGGAGTTGTACCAGCGCGACCGGACCGCGCGTGCGTTCCTGGACATCTTCTCCACCCGTGCGGTATCGCTGCACTACGCTGCCTGGAAGAAGCATCGTCTGGCCCTGCAGTACGAGCTGGATCGCCGCGAGCGCTTCCTGCCGCTGGTGCTGTCGCTGCTCGGCATGGGCATGAGCGAGCTGCGCGACCGCTTGCACGAAGGCGAGGGCGAGATCTTCGACCAGGCCGTGGCCTATTACGCGGGCGCAGTGCGCCAGCGACCGGTGTCGGCGGCGCTGATGCAGCGCGTGCTGTCGGACTACTTCCAAGTGCCGCTGCACCTGGAGCAGTTCGTGGGCGCGTGGTACCGGGTCCCGACCGGGCAGGCCACGCGGCTGGGCCAGGCCAATGCCGTGCTGGGCGCCAGCGCGTTGGCCGGCGATCGCGTCTGGCAGCGCGACCTGCGCCTGCGACTGCGCATCGGCCCGCTGCGCCGCGATCAGTTCGACGCCTTCCTGCCGGGCGGCAGTGCGGCCGAAGCGCTGTCCAAGTGGTTGTCGCTGCTGACCGGCGGCATCCTCGAATATGAAGTGCGCCTGGTCCTGCGCGCGGAAGATGTGGAGGGCAGTTCACTCGGCATGGGCGGCGGTGTGCGCCTGGGCTGGGACAGCTACCTGTGCACCGCGCCACAGGCCACCCCGCGTGAGGACACCACGTATGGCATCCACACGCTGCAATGACATCGTGCCGGTGGTGTTGGTGCCGCCGGCCCCCGAACGGTTCCAGCAAGGAGTGCGCGTTTCCGCATGAGCATCAACCTCAAAACCCTGATCAGCAAGCTGGACGACACCTGCCGCCAGGCGGCCGAGCGCGCTGCGAACCTGTGCATGGCGCGCGGCAACTACGAGGTCGACCTGGAGCACCTGTTCCTGGCGCTGCTCGAGCAGCCGCAGAGCGATTTCGTGTTGATCGCACGGCGCAGCGGCATCCTGCCCGAGTCGCTGGAGCGCGATCTCAATGACGAGATCAGCCAGTTCAAGACCGGCAACAGCCGCACGCCGGTGTTCTCCCAGCACATTCCGAAGCTGTTCGAGCACGCCTGGCTGATCGCCTCGCTGGACTCGGAAACCACCCGCATCCGCAGTGGCCACCTGCTGCTGGCGCTGCTGACCGAGCCCGATCTGGCCCAGCTGGCCTATCGTGGCTCGAAGCTGTTCGTGCGCTTCAAGCGCGATGAGCTCAAGCACGATTTCGCCAAGCTCACCGAGGGCTCGCAGGAAGCGGTCCAGACCGTGCGTTTCGCCGATGCTTCGGCCGGCGGTGAAGCCGGCGAGGGCGACGACGCGGCGCCGGCTGAGGCCAAGGGCGGCCTGTCGAAGACGCCGGCGCTGGATCAGTTCACCACCAACCTGACCCAGCGTGCGCGCGAGGGCAAGATCGATCCGGTGATCGGCCGCGATGGCGAGATCCGCCAGGTGATCGACATCCTGATGCGACGCCGCCAGAACAATCCGATCCTCACCGGCGAAGCCGGCGTCGGCAAGACCGCGGTGGTCGAGGGCCTGGCCCGTCGCATCGCCGACAAGGATGTGCCGGACGTGCTGCAGGGCGTGGAGCTGCACACCCTGGACATGGGCCTGCTGCAGGCCGGTGCCAGCGTCAAGGGCGAGTTCGAGAACCGCCTGAAGAACGTGATCGACGAGGTCAAGAAAAGCCCTCACCCGATCATCCTGTTCATCGATGAAGCCCACACCATGATCGGTGCCGGCGGTACTGCCGGCCAGAACGATGCAGCCAACCTGCTGAAGCCCGCGCTGGCGCGTGGTGAACTGCGTACCATCGCTGCCACGACCTGGAGCGAGTACAAGAAGTACTTCGAGAAGGACGCCGCACTGGCCCGTCGCTTCCAGGTGGTGAAGGTCGAGGAACCGAGCGAGGCACTGGCCGCGGCGATGCTGCGCGGCATGGTCGGGCTGATGGAATCGCACTTCAACATCCGCGTGCTGGATGAGGCGGTGACCGAGGCGGTGCGCCTGTCGCACCGCTACATCAGCGGTCGCCAGCTGCCGGACAAGGCGGTGAGCGTGCTCGATACCGCGTGCGCCAAGGTGGCATTGGGGCAGAGCGCCACGCCGGCCATCATCGAAGACACCCGCAAGCACCTGGACCGCCTGCAGGCGGAGATCGGTGCACTGCAGCGCGAGACCGCTGGCGGCAGTGACCAGCATGGGGAGCGCCTGGCCGAACTGCATGCGCAGCAGGCCGAAGCGCAGGCCGTGCTGGCCAGCAACGAAGAGCGCCTGGGCCGCGAACGTGACCTTGCCGGCCGCATCGCCGCACTGCGCCAGCAGATGGAGCAGGGCGAAGCCGCGTCGGGCGAGGCCGAGCCGGCCAGCGACGAGGGCGACGGTGATGTCGCCGTGGCCAAGCCGGCCGCCAAGCGTGGCAAGGCCAAGCCGGAACTCTCGCCGCAGCACGCCGAACTGGCGCGGCTGCAGGCCGAGCTGCGCGAGCTGCAGGGCGAGACGCCGATGGTGCCGCTGCAGGTGGATGGCACCGTGGTGGCCGAGATCGTCTCGGCGTGGACCGGCGTGCCGCTGGGCCGCATGGTCAAGGACGAGATCCGTACCGTGCGCACGCTGGGCAACCTGCTGGTCGAGCGCGTGATCGGCCAGGATCATGCGCTGGATGCGATCGCACAGCGCGTGCGTACCGCCACCGCCAAGCTGGAAGATCCGAACAAGCCGCGCGGCGTGTTCATGTTCGTCGGCCCGTCCGGTGTCGGCAAGACCGAGACCGCACTGGCGCTGGCCGACATCCTGTACGGCGGCGAGCGCAAGCTGGTCACCATCAACATGAGCGAGTACCAGGAAGCGCACAGCGTGTCCGGCCTGAAGGGCTCGCCGCCTGGCTACGTCGGCTACGGCGAAGGTGGCGTGCTGACCGAGGCCGTGCGCCGCAATCCCTACAGCGTGGTGCTGCTGGACGAAGTCGAGAAGGCCCATCCGGACGTGCTGGAGATGTTCTTCCAGGTGTTCGACAAGGGCATGATGGATGATGCCGAAGGTCGTGAGATCGACTTCCGCAACACCCTCATCATCCTCACCTCCAACATCGGCTCGTCGCAGATCATGCAGGCCTGCCTGAACAAGCCGGCCGAAGAGATCCCGGGTGCCGAAGCGCTGTCCGATGCGTTGCGCCCGGTGCTGATGCGCACCTTCAAGCCGGCCTTCCTGGGCCGCCTGAAGGTGGTGCCGTACTACCCCATCAACGATGACGTGCTGGCGCAGATCATCACGCTCAAGCTCGGCCGCATCCGCGACCGCGTCATCGCCAACCACAAGGCCACCTTCAGCTGGGACGACAGCCTGGTGGAGGCCGTGCTTGCGCGTTGCACCGAAGTGGACTCGGGTGCGCGCAACGTTGACCACATCCTCAACGGAACCCTGCTGCCGGAAATCGCCGAGAGCGTGCTGGCGGCAATGGCCGAGGGGAACCGGATCAACGCCATCAAGGTCACCGCCGGCAAGAAGGGTGACTTCAAATACAAAGTGTCCTGACACTGAGCAAAAGGAGAACGCTATGGAATTCTATGGATTTGACCGCGAAGCCGCCCTCAACCACTGCGACAGCCTGGAACTGGGCCTGGGTCGTGAACTGGACCGTGTGCGTGCCTGGAACCGCCTGCGCCCGGAGCACGTGATCGAACTGCTGGACACCGCCGTGCCGGCCGCCCGCCAGGATGCACGCAACATCGCCGCGCAGATCAGCCGCGGTTCCTGGCGCATCCACATGGATGCCCCGGTGGTCGGCAAGCCGCAGCTGGTGAGCAACGTGCGCGAACTGCAGATCACCGCCGGCGGCCGCGACTACCGCCTGAAGATCAGCGAAGGCGTGCGCCTGCAGCTGGAAGAGATCGTCCAGGCTGCCTGATGGCCGTGCGTGCCTGTCGCCCCTGCAGGGGCGCAGGCCGCGCGGAAGCGGGAAGCGGAGTACACCGATGCGCATGCCGCATGCAGACCACCTTGAAGCACGGGAAGCCGGGGAAGCACCATGGATCTGGTAAACAACCTGCGGGCCGCGCTGGCCGGCCCTTCGCACGCACAGCGCTTCCTGCGGCTGCACACGTCGCTGGGCAGCGATGTGCTGGTGGCCGAAACCCTGGATGGCGTCGAGCAGATCGACGGCATCGGTTTCCAGTGGACGATCACCGCCCTGTCGTTGGACGCTGGCCTGCAGTTGGCGCCGCTGATCGGGCAGGGCGCGCTGCTGCAGCTGCAACAGGCCGATGGCAGCCTGCGTCCGTTGCATGGCCGCATCACCGCCGCCGAGCGGCTGGGCAGCAATGGCGGCCTGGCCCGCTACCGGCTGCGCCTGCAGCCGTGGCTGGCGTTCCTCTCGCAGCGGGTGGACAGCTACGTCTTCCACGACAAGACCGTGGTCGAGATCGTCGAGGACCTGTTCGCCGACTACGGCGGACTGGCACCGGCCTGGCGCTGGTCGCTGGGTGACGCCAGCCAGTACGCGCGGCGCAGCCTGACCACGCAATACCAGGAAAGCGACCTGGCCTTCGTCCAGCGCCTGCTGGCCGAAGAGGGCATCTATTACTGGTTCGAACATGCCGGCGAGCCCGGCAGCGCGGACTTCGGCACGCACACCCTGGTGCTGGCCGACCACAGCCATGACACGGCCGAACTGGGCAGCGTGCGCTTCCACCGCCGTGACGAGAGCGAGCGCAGCGACAGCGTGCAGCAGTGGTCGACCGCGCACCGCTGGCGGCCGGGCAAGGTCGAGCGTGCGACTTGGGATTACCGCACGCTGGAACGCCGCCAGGCCAGCGCCGAGGCGGGGCAGGGCAACGACCTGGGCATCGTCGACCGCGACACCTGCGGCCCGTACGGCTGGCAGGACAACGCCCGCGGCCAGCGGCGCGCGCAGCAGCATCTGGATGCGCTGCGCGTGCGCGCGCACACGATCGAAGGCGCCGGCCAGTGGCGAGCGCTGGCGCCGGGCGCGCGCTTCGGCCTGTCGCAGCATCCCCAGGTGGGCGAGGATGCGTCGTTCCTGTGCCTGTCGGTGCGGCACCAGGCGCGCAACAACCTGGATGCCGACGTGTTCGACGCGCTGGAACAGACCCTCGGACCGGCCAGCGTCACCGTACCGACGCTGCCTGGCGCACTGTCCGGGCTGGCCTATGGCGATGTGCCCGATGACGTGTCCGCCGCGTTCTACGACAACCGCTTCGTCGCCATCCCGGCCGAAGTGAACTATCGACCCCAGACCGAGGACGGCCATGGTGCACACCTGCATCCGCGGCCGACCATCACCGGCACGCTCAGTGCCATCGTGGTCAGCGACGGTGACCCGCTGCTGTCCGACCGCGACCACCGCATCAAGGTGCAGTTCCCGTGGCAGCGCGGCGGCAACGCCAGCAGCGGCCTGGCCCACCCCGGTGGCGATGACAATGCACCGGCCAACGGTGGCGCCTGGACCTGGGTGCGGGTGATGACGCCCTGGGCTGGCGACAACTGGGGCGGCGTGGTGCTGCCGCGCCGTGGGCAGGAAGTGCTGGTGGCGTTCCTGGAAGGCGACATCGATCGCCCGGTAGTGGTCGGCGCGGTCTACAACGGCCGTGGCCAGCAGGATGCGCAGCACAACCAGATCAACGGCGGTGGCGCCAACGCCACCGGCAACGCCGCCGCCTGGTTCGAGGGCAATGACCACGCGGCCGTGTATACCGGCTTCAAGAGCCAGGCGCTGGCCGACAGCCAGGGCGGCACTGGTGGGTATCAGCAACTGCGCTTCGATGACACGCCCGGGCAGGGCCGCGCGCAGCTGTCCACCACCCAGCACGAGACCACGCTCACCCTGGGCCACCTCAAAGGGGGCCAGGACAACGTGCGCGAGGGCGAGCGAGGCTTCGGCGTGGAGCTGTCCACCCAGGCCCAGGGCGCGCTGCGCGCCGGTCGCGGGCTGCTGCTGACCACCGAGCAGGGCGCGCCGCAGATGGCGGCGCCGCAGGCACTGAGCCAGCTGCAGGAAAGCCAGCAGCTGCTGCAGCAGCTGGCAGAATCGGCCGCCAACCAGCAGGCGCAGCTGCCGAGTGACCCGAAAGAGCTGCCGGTCGATACCACCCTGACCGAGCTGCAGGAAGCGCTGCGTGCCACCCACAGCGGCAGTGCTGCGGGCAGCATCGCGGGCGGCGATGGCGAAGCGCCTGGCTGGAGCGCACCAGTGCTGCTGGGCAGTGGCGTGGCCGGCGTGTTGAGCCTGACCCCCGCCGACCAGGTCTGGGTGAGCGGCACCCACACCACCCTGGCCAGCGGCGTGGCGCTGAACTGGATGACGCAGGGCTCACTGACGATGGCCGTGGCCGGCGGCCTGGTGCTGTACACCGCGGGCGTGCAGCCCAGTGGCGAAAGCCCGAACCAGGAGCGCGGCATCGCGCTGCACGCGGCACAGGGCAAGGTGAGTGCGCGCGCGCACAAGAACCAGGCGATCGTGGCGGCCAAGACGCAGGTGCGCATCGCCAGTACCGAAGCGGACGTGCAGCTGTCGGCGCCGAGCAAGCACCTGCTGGCGACCGCGGCGGGTGCCTACATCCGGATTGAAGGCGACAACATCGAGCTGGGCGCGCCGGGGAAGGTGGAGTTCAAGGCGAGCCAGCGGGAGTGGGTGGGGCCGGCGAGTGTGGCGGGGGAGGCGAAGGTGCCGGAGGGCTCACACAAGGCCTGCGAATACCGGGTGCGGGCAGCCGAGAAGTCGGGTGCCGGCTTGGTTCCGCTGGGAGCCTGACACATGCAACTCAATCATCGGCTATTCGAAGCCCATCAGTACGCATTGATCAATCCGCTGCAGATCGATCGGCGCATTGCCTTGTTGTGGCCATGTGAGCCCATCGTTCCCAAGGAACTCTTCGGGCAGCAGCATCTCTTTCCCTATCTCCTCAGACTCGGGGAAATGGCGCCAGATGCGCGCCTGGCAGCGCTTGATGAAACCGCGCAGTACGCGCACGATCATGGCCGATCTCCCTTCTCGGCTCTCTTGAAATGTCCTGCCGGGAGTCACCAAGTCCGAAATCACCTAGCCCGTATGATGGTGAGAAAAGTCGAAGGTGAGAAGATGCTGTTCAGATACTACGATCCTCGTGTCTGGAACGCGCTGAACTGGATTCTCTCGCCATCGCAGTTGAGCGCGTTGCTTGGCCCTATCAATTCCTGGACTGCCCCCGTAGGCCAGGGGATAAAGTGGCAGACGTATGAAAGCACAGGCCCTGACACGGATGGCGTACACCTCACGTCAGACCAGCTGTACGCGATCGCGTCATTGGCATCTGTCAACAAGGTGATCGACAGGTTGCGTCTGGAGGGCCGGGATATCGATGACACAACACTGTCGAGGCGTGTCTTTGATGAAATGAAAAGGGCTGGTGAGCGTGGGTTGACGGATCCAGACGACAAGGAATCCTATGCATTCGCCTCGCTGTATCAATCACCCGAAATTCACGATACACATCGGTATCAAGAGGCTCTACGGATTGCCCGCATAGATCCTGGTGCGTTCCGTAGCGCCGTCAGTGACCCCTCCGACGAAGAGGCGGATGAACCTTCATTGGAGCAGGAAGAACAAGGAGCTTGGCAGCATGGATAAGAAGCCGACACAGTCGTGTGACCCCGCGAAGAAATGTGATGTCTGCGATCAGGTCGGCTTGCCGATTCTTCCGATCAGATACGCTATTTGCCGTTCCGACGTCAAGGAAATGTGGCAAGGGCCCAAGCTGGGAGGAAGTTTTGGAAAGGATGTGGCCAGCGTTGCCCTTCCGGGCAGTGAGGCACACTACACGCTACGCCTTGCTCGCCAAGGCTATCTCTATGTATTCAATGAGATCCGTGGCGAATGGAAGGGCTATCAGATCACCAGCGACTCCTACCTTCTGGAGTTTGATCCGCATGCAGCTCCTCCGCCCGAGGAAGAATTCCAACCCACATGCGCACGAATGGCGGATTCGCAGGTGGCCCGCTTCGTTACCATTCCAGACCCCAAGCGCGCGGGAAAAGTCTGGTTTGGCTTCTCGGAGGCTCCGTGGACGAAGGAGATCATTGAGCGGAACCGCAGGTCAAGTGAGCGCAAAAAGCATATGCGCTGTATTGACGTTCAGGCGTGGCTCAAGGGCAAGTCGCTGGATCACGTAGGAAGTGCGACTGACGCCCCCCTCATGGTCAGCGAGTTCAAGTTTGGCAAGAGGGTGAAATCCGAGCCTGAGGTGAAGATCCCTATGCTTCCCTCGAATCCGCCGCCAGCTGCGGAACCTGGAAAGCCCCAGATTGTGGATGGTGCAGTTGAGAAGCTCCTCGATGTCGTTGAGGTGTATGCCAATCCTGGCTTTTCGTTCTCCTTCGCGCCTTTTTCAAGGTGCAAGCAGGATGTGCCAGGAATGGAGGTGTGGCTTCAGAAGAGCTCCCCGGCCGTTCGTCCGATGATGGTGGCGTTGAATGATCCCGCGGGGATAACGCAGGAGCTTTCCGCACTCGTTCGGCAGAAGATCCGGGACTTCGAAGAGGAAGATGATCGCGGGTGGAAGCATGCAACGTCGGTGGCAATCCGGGGCATCCGGCAGGCAATTGAGGATCAGGCTGCCGCGGAAAAGCTGAGTTCAGTACGCGCAAGCGCATACACCGGACGTGCTGCTATTGAGCTGTACGCGGCGGGAATCACCAAGATGCGTGAGGAACTAACGCCTGAGGAAGATAAGAAGGCAAGAGACTCAGCATGGGATCGTTATCGTGATGACTACAGTCAGCAAGCGCTTGATCAGTTCGACAAGAACCTAGCGCCAGAAATGGAGCGCTACACATCCTCGCACTTGACCCCGATCGCCCAGAGCTTCGCGCGCTGGTACAAGAATGACGACTTCAGGACGTGGCTGGCATGCAATCACATTGACGAGCTGTCATACAATTCAATGAGATTGACGGAGATTGTCGACAATTCGCTTGAGGGGGTCGTGGGATTCGAGTGCGTACAGGCTGCGGTTCTGGAGGACCTCGCCGGACGTTTTCAGGACATCAAGAACTGTACGGTTCGGGCCTTGACCCTCAATGACAAGATTGCGGCGGAGGTGATCGAGAAGCAGTCAAAGACATTCTTGAGCAATGCAGACAATCCCGGAGCCTGGTCCAATCTCTTCAAAGCGTATGGTCATGTCCTGGATCGCGGAGCTAACAAGCCCCGCGAATTGCAGCAGGGGCTGGGCCTGGTCGCAGGCTTGGTGTTCAAGACATCTGGGATGATTGTGACGGCCCTGACCAAGGCGGGTTCAACGGTCGCAAAGGCTGGCATCAACGTGGCCATTTCTGCCGCGACGAGGAACAATCTGGTTGGACTGCTCGGAGTCCTTTCGGGGAAGCGAATCCAGAGGGTCGGCATACGTGCCTCCGAGCGCGAGATGGCGCACTTTCTGGTGGAGGCACTGAGCGATGGGCAAGCTGGAGTCAACAAGCGAGAGCTGAGGGCGCGTGTGGATCAGCACCTTCGACAGGAGCTCAGCGAGCGCAGTGGCGCAAGAGTCGCGACAGGAGATCGCAATGCCCGCGGCAGGAAGGTCTTTGAGTGGGCCGTGTTCTGGGACAAGGAAGCGATGGCAGCTGTTCGGAATGGGCAGCCGGGCGCTATGACAAACATGCTGATGAGCGAGGAGCAGGTGAGGGCGTTGGTGAGAAATCGTGCCGCGCAGTATACCGCCCCACATGTCAGCTTAGACGTGCGATTGGGCGTAGTTGGGCTGGTCCTGGACGCTTGGAACGTTGCAGATTCGTACGGGAAGTTGGATGAGGAAAAGGAGGGGCCGGCCGGACGTCGCCATCTGAGTCTGGGAGCCGCGCTTGCAGGATTTGCTGGAACCAGCGTTGAGTTGACCGGATTAGCTCTGGGGAAGTCGATGTGGGGGCGCACAGCGCTATCCTCCGAGATTCGATTTGGTGCGTTGCAAGTGTCCACGCGAGCGGGAATGGTAGGGTTCTTTGGAAAGCTGCTAGGGGCTGTGGGGGGGCTGCTGGGTGCGGTGATTGATGGATGGAAAGCCTATGATGCGTACAAACGAAATGACGTTCCGATGATTGCGTTCTATACCGTAACTGCGATATCCGGGGCTGTCGTGGCTATATTGATGCTGGCTGGCGTGATGACGGCTGGCGTGGGATTCATCGTGCTTCTGGTTCTAGGGCTTATCAGCATGCTTGGCGAGTGGCTTATTAATTTGATTCGAGATGACAAAATCGAGCGATGGCTTGATATGACGCCGTTCGGTGTTCATAACCATGGTTCATTTGACTCAGTCGATACACAAGATGAGGCGTACAATGCAATGCTTCCCGCTGGGGTTTGACGGATGAGCCAGTTTGCAGGTTGGCTTGCGCAGCGATATCGCAACAATCGTCCATTGACGGAGTACGAGATCGCCGCAGACGTTCGTAGATTCGATTCGTCAATCATGACGCCGCTGGACCAGGGCATCATTTACCTCGACGACGAGTATATTGAGTACGTGGATCGCCATTTCCTGTATCGCGGCTGGGCTGCAATGTGGGGTGGGGTAATTCTCGGTCTTGTACTCGCATTCGTTCTGGCGATCGTGTATGCAACCTTGGAAATGCATGCCGAAGGGAAGTCCGTAAGTCAGGAGATGACGATCACGGTTGCTGTGCTCGGCGTACTGATGTTCGGTTTCGTCGTCTTTACTTATTGGATGCTTCTCGGCAGAGACATCTTCAGATATCAGTACTATCCGGTCCGATTCGATCGGCGTGAGATGAAGATCCACATCTTTACTGGCGCGAGGAACGGTATCGTTTCGGCGCCATGGTCAGATGTCCGCTTCGTCATCGGGAGGGACAAGTCCGCGGGGCCTGATGATGCAGCAACTTATGACCTTCGGGGCCTGGTCATGGATGGAGACAATGTCGTTCACACCTTTGCAGTCGGCTCGGATAGCGGCAGCAACCCCGGCATCACTCTCGCACATTGGGAAATGATCAGGCGCTTCATGGAGGAAGGGCGCTCCGCGCTTCCATTCCCGCCGTTGCAGCTCTACACCTCAGTGGTGCCGAGCTTCCGCAATGCCTTCATCATTCATGTCTCTTCTGCGGGCGCAGGTCTGATGTGGATTGCGCTGCCGCTGACGTTGCCTTGGGCGCTGTTCCGCTTCCTAGCGATGAAGCTGTGCAGGAAGCCGGTCTGGCCATCGTCTGTGCTCAGACATGGAGCATCTTCGACTTCCGGAGTGCCCCCGCTCCGCGCACCTGCTGTCTATGGGCGCGTGAATCGAGAAGGAGGGCGGGCGGATGCGATGGAGCGCTTCTGGAAAGAGTCGATTGTGGCCGCGAAGGCTCGCAATGACGAGGTTCGGAGGCAACTCCAGCAGGCGTCAATCAGCGCTTGATGAGATGCATGCCACGGCGAAGCCGTGGCTTGCTCGGGGCAGGTGCCCGCACGGGAACCCAAATTTCTACGGTCTGGATCTACGGATTCTTCGCAGGTCGAATTTCTTAATCGCAGGAGAGCGCCTCGTGCGTCGATCCTCACATTGCCCAGGGCGTAGCGTCTGGCAAATGTGTCCCATTGGTGCATTCAATTCGACCTGCGTCGACGTGATCGACCGCTGTTTCCGTCTGCGCGGGCTGGCAGCTCGCACGCCCCGAGAGCAAGGGGACTTGCAGTTGCGTATGCGAGGCGCTGATCGCGATGGTAGGCGTCGCGGTGTTCGGCACAGGGAGTGTGAAGATGACGCTCTCGCCACATCTACACTGCCGGGTGATGTCCTCGTTGAGCCGCATATTCAAGTGAGCTGGCCTGAAAGCTACCCGCCTGGTTGATGACCGAATGAAAATTGAAGTAATGGATATGGAGAGGCCAGTGCTCGGCCCCGGTGGAAAGATGTACCCACTGCTCCTCCGTCGTGCCGAAAATGGTGGTCCTGACTTTGTCCTTGATATCAATGAGGAGGTTCTGGTCGCCGCCCCTGATGTCAACGCAATTTCTGCAGGAAAGGGTGTTGCCGTGATCCTGCTGGTTGCGATTGCTTTGGTCATCGGTGTCCTGATAAGTTTTCTGCCGAAACTTCTAGAGCATGCATCCGAGCTCAAGTTTCCATTGGTTCTGATCTTTCTCACTGTCATCCTCGGCGTAGCGGTGAGTGTGAACGTATTTAGGGCCGTGCGCAGTGGTAATCGATTGGAGCCTGTAGCTTTCAATAGGACTGATCAAACGGTCACCCGCTACAGTCAAGAAGGGGCTGCTTCGTACAGGTGGCAGTCACTGAGGCCATTCATTCGCATCATTCAGATCGTGCACACTGCGGGTGGCTCGGTTACGTACCAGTTGATACTGGCGGATGTTGAGGATGGTGCCGGCATCGTTCGCTCGGAGTTTATTGCGGGAAAAGGTGATCTGATAGGCGCGGGTGCTCATAGGTTTGGATTCTTTCAGGTTTTCATGAGGGCTCTCTTTCCGATCTTCCCAGGTTTCAGCTGGTTTCGTCGCGCATGACGTGGCTTAAACGGATGGTGGTAAGTATTTGGACATTGGACGCGACTCGCAAGTGTTTGTTGGGTCGGCAGCCTTGGACGCCCGCTATCGCGTTAGTAAGTTTGCTTTGGACCGTTCTGCTGATGCCATTTCAGCTGTCAGAGCTGATCGCCGCTTGGATATCAAAGGGGCCATTCGGAGTTAAGGAGACGGGCCCTTGGCCTTCGCGATTTGATGCCTTGGGGGACGACTCAGTCCTGAAGTTGAAGGCGGATCGCTATGGTGACGTAACCCCGATTTCACGGCGGATAATTGCTATTGCACTTGCCTTGGGGGCCTTCATCTGGATACTTCTATTCGTCCTCTTGTGTGTCGCTACACAGCGTTGAATTGCAGTCGGAGCCCTGAATGAGTCCTTCCGGGTTAGGCGACTTACGGAAGCGGAACGGCTGGCATGCTCGGGGGCGCTGAAAATCTTGAATCGGTGATGGGCGCTTCTTGGTTTTATCTCAACGGTCATCGTATTCATGATTTTCGCCGTGCTCGGGGCGCCGTCTTGGTTCGCTAGTGCGGATTTCTAGGTGGGATCGATATTTTGAGGTCCTATGCGTCAGGGGTTTTATGAGTAACCAATGGCGTGCCGGGTAGTGGTGCTACTCAGGATTTGCCAGTTCGATGGTTTTGAATGTGGGGATATGTTTGTCGCCATTGAATGGCAGTTCAAGCAACTCTGGGCTTGGTTGAAGGGATAATATGGACTACACAGGCCTTAATTTTGGAAAGCTGAGGTTTCCAAAGAATAGACCCGTCACGACTGAGGAGCGGGTAAACCAGTTAAGCAAGTCTGAGCGCGCTTCGGACTCGCCAAATGGGTATTTATCTGTTATATCGATCGGTGAAGATTGCTTGGAGCTTGTTGATCGATGGTATCCCGTCAAGGGATTCAATGCGTGGCTCGGAATGATGTTGGGTTTGATGATTATTCCAGGGTTTTTCTATTTTATTTTTGTATTTTTTAGTTCTGGTTATTCAATCGGGGACGTGGAGTCGTGGATAATGTGGCTTTTTGTTCTGGTTGCTTTGCCTGTTTTTGCGTTCATTGTTTGCGGGGTTTCGTGGCTTATAGGAAGTGAATGCTTTCGTTGGACGCACTATCCGATGAGGCTGAATCGGCGCACTAGAAAGGTTCATTTATTCAGGCAGGACGGCACGGTGTTAACTGCAGACTGGGATAGCCTGCTTGTGTGCATTGCGTCAGCGCACTCGCCACCAATGGGGAAAACTAGTGATCTCAGAGCACACGTTCTTTCCGATGACGGAATGACAGTTCTGGAGAGTTTTACGCTGGGGTATGTGTTCCTTGGTGGCGAGGAGGATTTGCTTCATCTGTGGGAGCTTGTACGTAGATACATGGCGCATGAGGCGGGTGGTGAATTGATGGGGGAGGATCCCGTATTTGTGCCGGTACTTGGGCGCAAGGAAGGCTTTGAGTTTGGCGTTGCTAGAACGTTCGCGCCAATGATTCACTGGCCCTTGATGCAGCTGGTTGTCGCGCTACCCTTCGCATTCATTGCGCTGTCACGTTGGCTTGCGATGAGTACTAGTCGTATACCTGAATGGCCTGAGGAGGTCTTGCGAGAAAGTTATTCCTCGATGAGTTCTGTGGGGCAGCTCGACTGGAGGAATAGCGCGCCTCTTGGATTTAAAGACAAGGGGTGGCCGCTGATTTGTACTGCCTTGGGCGTACTCCTTGGTTGCTCTATTGTCGGGTATATCGGCGCTGCGCTTTGATGGCGCGGGGTTTGGGACTCATTTGGATGGAGTGCTGATGAGCCTCTCGCAACCCCTGGGGTCATTGTGGATGCCTCCCCCCCTGCTTAGAAGTTGGCGAGAAATTGAAGGCCATAAGTATGGGGCGTCGTCCCGGGTATCCGAGCGAGGCAATGACGGTATTAGGCCGAATGCGCTCGAAGCCTGAGCGCCTGAGCCGTTCCGGGGGCCTGATGTGAGATCGGCTGCGCCGGCGCATGTGGGCGCGGTCTAGGTCGTTGGCGTGGCAGGTTGTACGCCACGAAGGCATGTCGGTCCGCTATGGGTCTTGCGCGTACGTATGCAAGTCCGCTGATCGCGTTGGTAGGCCATGGTGCTTCGCGTAAGGAAGGCGTCCCTTCCGCGTCTATGCAACTTTCTCATAGCCTTGCTGGGCCCATGCTCAAGTGAGTTGCCCTGCAGACTACCCATCTGATCGTTGATGCCTCTCTGCGTATGGAAGATCGTGCGTGCAGGGGGGGGCATCAAGGGCGTTCACTCAAGCAGAATGGCGTGAAGCGCTTGATGG